>JAFYMJ010000338.1 GCA_017556665.1 Bacteroidales bacterium | reverse complement strand
CTCCAAATTTTAACCCTTTAGGAGAGAGATTGTTCTCCCACCATATGGCATTTGAAGGAACATCTACAACGGTAGTGTCCAGAATGTTCCATTTTATTTTAATATGATTCATTGCAATCCACTTGAATGCCCTCACAAAAGGTTCTTCAACCAACTTGTAGTGAGGCAAGCTTATAACCTCTCTTCTTGCCCACCAGTCTTTACATATAATGTCTTCCCCTTTCTTTCTGTTGTCCTTAATCTCTTGTCTTATTTCATCACCCCTTTTAGAGAGAATGTTCCTTGCTCTGATATGAAGTTGCTTGTATGTATCCTCATCCTGAAGGTAATGATGTATAGAGTTTTTATACTCTTTTAGAGTGTATCCATGCTTTTCAATTATAGGAAGGTAAACAAGCATTGAGTCTGCTTGCACTCTAAGTGGGGTACCCTCCTCAAGAATCTGGTCTGCAAGATACAGTTCCGACAATATCTCTGCCATTTGGGATTTTCCAATGATTTCCTCTTTGCTGCCACATCCGCAAACAGAAAACAGAACCACAATAAGAGAGATTATTATATAAAAATCTTTATTACGTTTCATACCTGAAATATATTACGCAAAGGTAAATTTTTATTATTATTTTTGCCAATGCAAACATAGTAAAATGAGAATAAAGCCACTCAAAATAATAAGGAGAATATTCCCCAGTTTTATATGGAATTTTCCAAATGAAGAAAAAGGTATTTTCCTGACTTTTGATGATGGTCCCACACCTGATGTCACTCCTTGGGTACTGGATATTCTTGACAAGTATAATGCCAAAGCAACATTTTTTTGTATAGGAAGGAATGTTGAACGACATCCAGATATATATGAAGAGATTATCCGGCGTGGACATGCAGTTGGGAACCACTCTTACAGTCACGTAAAGAACTGGAAAATAAAGAAGGAGGACTATGTGAGCGACATAGATTTGGCAGAGGATCTTATTGAATCAAAACTTTATAGACCCCCTTATGCCATTATGGGTCCCGACAAGGCCAAAATGGTAGAAGGGAGATACAACATAATAATGTGGAGTGTGGTTAGTGAAGATTACAAGGAGAAGATTACAGGAGAGGAGTGTGCGGCAAAAGTGATTCCACATATTGCACCAGGTGAGGTAATTGTGTTTCATGATTCAGTAAAATGTTCTTCTGTTTTGTACAAAGCGTTGCCTATGGTGCTTGATGCAATAAAAGAGAATGGGCTTGAATGTAAAAAAATAGATTTATAAATATATAACTTACCAATATGAATGTATTAGTACTTGGTTCTGGCGGTAGAGAGCACGCCATTACATGGAAAATTAAACAAAGCTCGCAATGTGAGAAACTTTTCTGTCTGCCTGGTAATCCTGGAACAGCACAAATAGCAACAAATGTAGAGGGCTCTGCAAAAGATTTTGAAGCAGTAAAGAAATGTGTCCTTGAGAACAATATTGGAATTGTTGTTGTTGGTCCAGAGGATCCTTTGGTATCTGGCTTGCAAGATAAATTTGTTGCAGATAATGAACTTAAGGATGTTCTTTTTGTAGGTCCTTGCCAAAAAGGGGCAATGTTGGAGGGAAGTAAAGATTTTGCTAAGGAATTTATGGTAAAACATAATATCCCAACTGCACAATACAAGAGCTTTACAAAAGATACTGTAGGTGAAGCAGACCAATTCCTTTCACAATTGAATCCGCCATATGTATTGAAGGCAGATGGTTTGGCAGCAGGAAAAGGAGTCCTTATCCTTGACTCTTTGGAAGAGGCAAAGAAAGAGCTTAGAGAAATGTTCAGTGGTAAGTTTGGTAATGCAGGCAATACAGTTGTAATAGAGCAATTCCTTAAAGGTATAGAGGTTTCTGTATTTGTACTTGTATCAAATAAAGGTTATCTGATATTGCCTGAGGCTAAAGATTATAAGAGAATAGGAGAGGGTGATACAGGACTGAATACAGGAGGAATGGGAGCGGTATCTCCAGTTGTTTTTGCAGACAAAGAGTTTATGGCAAAAGTAGAGGAGAGAATTATAAAACCAACAGTAGCAGGTTTGCAGAAAGATAACATAGATTATAAAGGATTCATATTCATTGGCCTTATGAATTGTGGTGGAGATCCATATGTTATTGAGTACAACGTAAGAATGGGTGACCCAGAGACAGAGGCAGTAATGACAAGAATAGATTCAGATCTGTTGTCACATCTTGTTGCAGCAGCAAAAGGTGACCTTACAGGTGAGAAAATAGAGATCTCTCCACTTGGAGCTCTAACTGTTGTATGCGTATCTGGAGGATATCCAGAGGAGTATGCAAAAGGATTGGAAATTGGAGGCAGTGAGTATTTAAGTGTAAACAATGCAGACAGTGCAGTTAAAGTATTCCACGCTGGAACAAAGATGCAGGATGGCAAACTTGTTACAAGTGGCGGTAGAGTGTTGGCTGTTACAGTAAATGGAAACGGTATTGAATCTCAAAGAGAGGCTATTTATGCAGAGTTGCAAAAAATAGTATATGAGAATAAGTATTACCGTAGAGATATTGGATTGGATTTGTTGAACTATAAGGGATAATTGTGAATAGGGTAGGTTCATTCTGGACAAAGGTGCTATATGCTTTGGTAGCATTTATGCTGTTGACATTATTTTTTCTTTCTGGTGCAGACAGCAACTCCAGCCTATCACTGATTCAAGATTATAAATTTCTAAAAGTAGGCATTGGGTTGTTGTGTATTGCAGCAGCTGCAGTGCCGCTTTTTATTATAAGCTCATTTGCAACAAAGTCTGCAATCAACAATAATATGGCACTGTCACTCTTCCTGATTATTGTTTTTGCATCTTCTGGTGCATTGTATTTGAGTTATACCCATCTTAGTCTTATCCTTTTTGCGTGGGGCGAGTATTTCTATTTAAGGGATAGTAACTTTAAGGCTTCACTATGTCAGACGGTAGCGGCTATATTTGTTCCTCAAACAATGTGGGCAATTCCTTTGATGCTTGTTGTGAATACTGTTGGCAAACAAGATGTAATAAGGACTGTGATTGTAAATCTCTTTGGTGCATTGATTCCTGTTCTGTATCTGCTTGTGTACAGACATGTATTGTATAAGGATGCTGTAGAATATATACTTCAGTTTTGGGACAATATGTTAAGCATAAGCTCTCCTGTTTTAAGTTTGAGTTTTATAGAGATATTTCTTGCAGTAATTCTTGCAATTATGCTTGTGCGCTCATTTATGCATATCCTTCTAGGGTATTCAAAATATAATATTGTTACAGAAGGGGTAATTAAGAGAGAGTTGATAATATCCATTATTTTCCTCTCTATATATATCCTGTTCTGGGGTAATTCAGAATTGTCCCTTAATATTATATTTGCCTTTCCTGCAAGTATAGTATTATGTGCCCTTTTAACGCAAAGTCTTTCTTCTCCGTATTCAAAAATTGAGCTTATATTATTCATATGCGCTCTAATCCTTCTTAGACTTGATTCCTTTATATAAAAAATAACCCCGGGATAAAATCCCAGGGTTAGATACCTTATAAGTTAGGATTTCTTATTTGTTAGTTCTACCAGGATAAACCTTAAGAGCCTCTTCTAGACATTTAACAGCATTCTTAAGATCCTCTACACATAGAACATAAGCTGCTCTAACTTGGTTTGTACCCATACCAGGAGTAGCATAGAAACCAGCTGCTGGAGCAACCATAACTGTTTGACCCTCGTAAGAGAACTCCTCTAGTAACCATTGAGCAAATTTATCTGCGTTATCTACTGGAAGCTCAGCGATAGTGTAGAAAGCACCCATTGGCATTGGAGAGAATACACCCTCAATTTTGTTAAGACCCTCTACAAGAACATTTCTTCTTGTGATGTACTCCTCTTTAACAGCTGCAAAATACTCAGCTGGAGTTGCTAATGCACCCTCTGCTGCAATTTGACCATATGCAGGAGAACATAGACGTGATTGAGCGTATTTAAGAACACCTTTCATCACCTCTTTGTTTTTAGAGATAATAGCACCAATTCTTACACCGCACAAGCTGTATCTCTTAGAAACTGAGTCAAGAAGGATAACGTTATCCTCTAGGCCTTTAATGTGCATGCAAGAGTAGTGAGGCTCGTCTGTATAGCAGAACTCTCTGTAAACCTCATCTGAGTAGATGTATAAACCGTGTTTTTTAGCAATCTCACCAAGTTTCTCAATAGCCTCTTTAGTGTATAGAGTACCAGTTGGGTTACCAGGGTTACAAATTAGAATACCTTTTGTTTTAGGAGTAATGTGTTTCTCAAACTCTTCAATTTCTGGAAGTTTGAAACCCTCTTTAATGTGAGTGGTAATAGGAACTAGCTTAATGTCATTTTGGATAGCAAAAGCATTGTAGTTAGTGTAGAAAGGCTCCATTACAATTACCTCGTCACCTGGATCGCAAGTAACAGAAAGAGCGAATTGAACAGCCTCTGTACCACTTGAAGTAACAATTAGATCTGCAAGATCAAGATCAATACCAATACCTTTGTAGTATTTTAATAGACCCTCTCTGTAAGAAAGATTACCAGCTGAGTTTGAGTACTCAATAACTTTACCATCAAAATTCTTAACTGCATCCAAAGCCTCTTTTGGAGACTCAATGTCTGGTTGGCCAATGTTAAGGTGATAAACTTTAATACCTCTTTTTTTAGCTGCATCAGCATAAGGAACCAATTTTCTGATTGGTGATGCTGGTAAAATTTGTGCTTTACGTGAAATTGTTAACATAGTAAATTTTTTATAATATTATTTTTAAGGTTTATTATTTTACTTTAGTAAGTTCGTACATAAATTTCTCAATGTTAGGTTGCATTTTTGATGTAGAACCAGGGAAGTTGTTAACCATAATAATGAATCTGATCATCCCTTTATTGTTAGGTTTCTCTACATAGCCTGCATAACATCTTACACCTGTCAATGAACCGCTCTTTGCGTGGATTCTGCTCTTTTCCTCTACTGGTTTGTCTTTAAGCACATTTTTAAGTGTACCGCCGCAACCAGGTACAGGGAAACTCTCCAAGTATTTTGCAAAGTTATCAATTTTTGACATATACTTGTAGAATCTGCAGAAAAACTCTGGAGTTACAAAGTCTTGTCTTGACAGACCGCTACCGTCTCTTGTATCCAAACCCTCATCGCTTACACCCCATTCAGCAAGAAGTTTTCTTACTGCAACTCTTGATGAGTCATAGCTTGCAACACCTGTATACTCTTTACCAATAGTTTTGAAAATTGTCTCTGCAAACATATTGTTGCTTATTCTGTTGGTAACGTTTATAATTTTGCTAAGCTCTGGAGAATAAGTCTCACATAATTGGACACTGGCTTTAGCTCCGTTGTAATCTTGAATGTCTATAATCTCAGGATTGCTGTTAATGCCCTCTTTTACAAGATACTCTCTAAAATGGTAACCACAGCTTAGATGTGGGAAACGGCTTGAGTTTGTAGATACTTTTGCTTTTCTGTCTTTTGCAAATGTACCAACCCATCTTCCGGTTAGTGTCATATCCTGTACAAAGTACTCTGTTTGGTCACCTGTTTTCTCTTTACCTGTAGTAACTTCATTTATAAGTTGGAAACCAGGAATGTAAGGGTATTTTTGTTGGATGTTTACAGGGTCACCCACCTCTTTGCCAGGGTTAATTGTAAAATATTGCAAGTTTTCGCAGAATGTAAGGCCATGAGCAGTATTGCCATATGAGTAACCTAAATTACCCCAAGACCAGCTGCTTGGAATTTGCTCTCTAACCATCCAAGAATCGTCAACTACAATGTTTCCGTTTATTTGTTTGATTCCGGCACTCTTGATTGCATTTGCCCATACACCAAAAATTGAATCTATTGCAAACGCAACGGTATCTTGTGAACCTAATGTTGGATCACCACCACCAATAATGTGGATATTTCCGTTAAGTGCACCATCTTTAATTTCGCCACTGTAAGCAATTTGTGTCTTGTATTTGTAGTCTGGTCCCAAGTAAGCCATTGCAACACCGGTTGTAACGGTTTTAAGGGTAGATGCTGTTAGTAGAGGGAAGTTTTTGTTCCATTGTGCAACAACTTTGTCATTGTCGTCAACAGCCAGAATACCAACAACTGCTGTTTTGTATACAGGATCTGTTTTTAATGTTTTATCAATAAATCTTTGTGCAGATGTATTTTGAGCACTAAGGTTGATGCTAATGGCTAAAAGTAGGGTTATGCCAAATAGTGTTTTTAATATTTTCATGGTTTATCTAAAATTGTTTTTTAACAAACAAATATACTAAATAATATGCCTGCTACAAAATAAAAAAGAGGGTTTAGAATTCCTTAAAGTAGTTGTTGTAGCATCTTTCTGTGTACTTGTTGAGCATTGCCTGAATCTGTTTGTAGCTGCTTGCTGAGCCACTATTGAACAATTTTATTATTTTTTCTTCAAATTTCTGTTGATTATCAAAGAGTTCCTTTTGGATTTTGTTTTTGGTTGCAGAAATCTTTCCAATCCTTGCAGGGTAGTCTTCAAGTACCCACTCAAGCCTATTTACAAATTTCCATGCTATGCCATTGGGATAATTCTTCTGTTTCTCTTTTGAGTCTGAAAAATGTCTCTCTTGAGCCAGCTCAGCCGACGAAAATCTTGTAAAACCATCCGGAGACTGGGTCATGCCACTGTACCATGGAATAAATGCCTCTATGCATGGACTTGCTGCAGTAGCCCACATTACGGCTCCAATCTCAACGGGTATATAATTCCTTAGTTGGAATATTGCTGCGCAGACTGTTCTGTCGTTGCAGATACATTCATTATGGGAGTCTGTTTTTCTCTCTTTAATAAGGTTATCGGGAATATTCTCACCATGGCTGGAAAGAATCTGGATCATGTCATCAAGTCCTAACTTCCTGTTAGGCTTTAGTGCAAATGGATAGGTGTCCGGATTAAGTGTATAGTTCTCTCCTGTAATGTAATTCATTGCAGAGATGTGGCGGAAAGCGTTTCTGTATGAGCTGTAAGTTCCCGGGTTAGAATAGACTTTCTTAAAAATGAATTTGCCGTCCTTTTCCGGGTTGTACCATCCTCTTTCCTGTGCATAAGATATAATGTCTGGAGAGCCCAGAAAATTACTTGTGTCTGAAAGGTCAATTTCCCCAATTGTGTAGTAGTTTGGAATGCTCATTACCATATCGTCGGGAACCCTTTGGGCTATCCAATGGCGCCCTTTTACAACTGAGCATACCCACCCTTGGTTGCAGTCTGCAACAACATAGGTCCTTCCGCTCCCTGTATACCCCTTCTCTGTTACAATTTTTCCTATAATTTCTACAGCATGACGGGCAGATTTGGCATATTTTGCAACACTTTCGCGTACCTGGTAAAGGACTCCTACGTCTGTAAAGTCTTCTCTGTCTTCTCTGGAATTGCAGGCATCTGAAACAACTGCCACACCATATTCATTCAGGAATCCGTCTGCTACTGCCATCCCTGGGAACTCTACCCAAATATATTTGTTGGTCCCTTTCTCTTTATTGGCGGGTACATTGTAGATGTTTATCATCTGCTCCCCACTGTCATCCTCGTTATGGGCCAGCAGTACTGAGTTGTCAATTGTGGTTGCTTTTCCGGCAAGTACAGCAAAGCAGTTCCATCCGTCGCCTTGGGATTGGGCAAAAGAGCCCAGTGATGTGAGCAGAAGTGTAATGAATGAGAGTATTCTTATGTACTGTTTCATAATTCAGAGATTTTGAATTGATTGATTTTCCAGTAACAAATATACGCATCTTTAATCTTATAAAGTGATACAAGCTATAGAGTTTGAGATAAATTGCAATTATAATTGGATAAGAATGGCTCTTTGGTTTGCTTGGGGCAGTGCAAAAATGTGCTTAAAATTGAGAAATGGGGTATTTTTTTGAAAAAATACCTGATTTTTTTATTGAAACGGATAGAAATATGGTATATTTTTTAAAAAAATAGTCTGTTTTGGAAGAAAAATGGGTGGTATTATATATAGACAAGCTTAAATTATATTATTTTTGTAGCAATAATATGTTATCCTGTTATACAGTTATAATCAAGAAAGTATGAGCAATATCAGAACCAGGGCTCTGGAAGAGTTTAAACTACATAAGGCAGAGCGTTTTTACGAGGAAAACAGACCCGTTTCGGAATTTTTTGGAACAAATGTATTTGACATGCCCAAAATGCAGAGATATTTGTCGGCTGAGGCATATAATGCAGTGGTAAATGCAATTGAGAATGGGGAAAAGATAGAGAGGGGGCTGGCAGACCAGATTGCACAGGGAATGAAGAACTGGGCTGTAAAGATGGGTGCTACCCACTATACACACTGGTTTCATCCGCTGACAGATGCTACTGCAGAGAAACATGAGTCATTTGTGGATCCAATGATAGGGGGTGGAGTGTTCGAGAACTTTAAGGGGAGCACTCTAATACAACAGGAACCGGATGCATCAAGTTTCCCTAATGGTGGATTGAGAAATACTTTTGAGGCAAGAGGATATACAGCGTGGGATCCAAGTTCCCCTGCTTTTATCATAGATCAGACATTGTGTATTCCAACAGTTTTTGTGGCATATACAGGTGAGTCTTTAGACTTAAAGACACCACACTTGAAATCTATATCGTCATTGTCAAATGCGGCTCTTCCAATTTGTAAAATGTTTGACAAGAATGTTACAAAAGTTAATGTTATGTTGGGTATTGAGCAGGAGTATTTTCTTGTTGATGAGGCATTTTATAGAGCAAGACCAGACCTGATGATATGCAATAGGACTCTTATTGGACATACAGCTGCAAAAGACCAGCAATTGGAGGACCATTATTTTGGAGCAATTCCAAGCAGGGTGATGGCATTTATGAAAGATTTTGAGACCGAGGCCTACAAATTGGGTGTGTCACTAAAGACAAGACATAATGAGGTGGCTCCTAATCAGTTTGAGTTTGCTCCAGTTTATGGGGAGGCAAATATTTCAACAGATCAGAATCTTATGATGATGATTATTATGAAGAAAATTGCCAAGAAACACAAACTTAAAGTTATTTTCCATGAAAAACCTTTTGCAGGGGTAAACGGTTCCGGAAAGCACTGCAACTGGAGTATGGTTACAAATACAGGGGTAAATCTGCTATCACCTGGCAAGACTCCAAGAACAAATCTTCAGTTCTTGAGTTTCTTTGCCTCTGTAATGAGGGGAGTTTATGAGCATCATTGTCTGCTTATGAGCAGTGTGGCCTCATTAAGCAATATGAACCGTCTTGGAGGGGGAGAGGCACCTCCTGCAATCATGAGTATCTTTATTGGAGAGACTTTATCAAGACTGGTAGAGTCAATAGAGAAGCTCACCGACAAAAATCTGACATCTTCATCGGACAAAGAGGTAAAAGTAAGATCAAAACTTCATATTGTAAATCAGATTCCAGAGATTCTGCCTGACAATACCGACAGGAACAGAACATCTACATTTGCGTTTACCGGAAACAGGTTTGAGTTCAGGGCTGTTGGTTCATCTTCTAATGTGGCACAATCTACATTTATTCTTAATGCAGTTGTTACAGAGCAGCTTATAAGATTCAAAGAACTTGTGGACAAATATATGAAGCAAGGGTTGGCACAAGACAAGGCTATGATGAAGGTAATAAGACAGTACCTTGTTGAATCCAAGAAGATTAGATTTGAGGGTAACGGATACAGTGCACAATGGCATGAGGAGGCTCAAAGGCGTGGTCTTAGAGGTATAGTGAATGCCCCCGATGCTTATAAAGAATACATTTCAAAGAAGACTATTGAGCTGTTTGAAAAGACAGGTGTAATGTCAAAAAGGGAGGCTCAGGCCAGATATGAAGTGATGAACGAGACATTTGTAAAGAAACTTCAGATAGAGGCAAGGGTTATGGGTGATATAATCACCAATCACGTAATTCCTACAGCATTCTCTTTCCAGAATACTTTAATCAACAATGCAAGGGGCATTAAGGAGCTCTTCCCCGATGATTATAATGAATTGTGCACAACACAGCTTAGAATGATTAGAAAGATAAGCGGATATGTGAATGAACTTCATCTGCTTATCCATAATATGATTGAGGCAAGAAAGGTGGCGAATGTAATTGAGAATGAAGCACAAAAAGCTCAGGCATACAATGATACAGTGCTTCCGTATCTTCCTAAGATAAGGGTTATTGCAGACAAACTGGAGATGATTGTTGATGATGAGCTGTGGACTCTGCCAAAATATAGGGAACTGCTATTTTTTAGGTAGGAAAAAATGTCTAATTTTGTGAGATGTAAATTTAATGTTATGCAACAAGAGAATCAAAGCAACAGATACGCGTTAAGAGGTGTTTCTTCTGCAAAGGAAGATGTACACGCAGCAATTAAAAATGTAGATAAAGGATTGTTCCCTAAGGCATTTTGTAAGATAGTCCCTGATTTCTTGTCGGGAGATCCTGACTATTGTATAGTAATGCATGCAGACGGAGCAGGTACAAAATCATCATTGGCATATTCATATTGGAAAGAGACAGGTGATATGAGTGTGTGGGATGGTATTGCTCAGGATGCAATTGTTATGAATACAGATGATCTGCTATGTGTTGGTGCGGTAGACAATATTATGCTTTCATCTACAATTGGCAGAAACAAGCAGCTTATCCCAGGCTCTGTAATAAGCAGACTTATTGCTGCATCTGAGAATTTTGCAAAAACAATGGAAAGCTACGGTGTAAAGTTGGTTCTTACAGGAGGAGAGACTGCAGACGTTGGTGATTTGGTGAGAACAATTATTGTGGACAGTACTGTTTGTGCAAGGATGAAACGCAGTGATGTAATTGATAATGCCAATATTAAAGCTGGTGATGTAATTGTTGCTTTGGAATCATGTGGTAAGGCTTCATACGAGACAGAGTATAACGGAGGAATGGGTAGCAATGGTCTTACATCTGCAAGACACGATGTGTTTGCAAAATACATTGCAGAAAAATATCCTGAGAGCTATGATGCTGCAGTTCCATATGATTTGGTGTATTCAGGTTCAAAAAGACTTGATGAGGTGGAGCCTAAGAGCGGCCTTACATATGGAAAATTGGTTCTTTCCCCTACAAGAACATATGCTCCAATTGTAAAGGAGGTATTGGACAAATACAGAAGCAAGATTGATGGTATGATTCACTGTTCAGGTGGTGCACAAACCAAGATTCTTCACTTTGTAGACAACCTTACAATTGTAAAGGACAATCTGTTCCCAACTCCAGTATTGTTTGAGGTTATTCAAAAAGAGTCTGGCACAAGCTGGCAAGAGATGTACAAAGTGTTTAATATGGGACATAGAATGGAGTTCTATGTGCCTGCAGAGATAGCTGAAGATATTATAGCAATTTCCAAGAAATATGATGTTGATGCAAAAGTTATTGGAAGGGTAGAAGAGAGCAAGGATGGAAATGCAAAGGTATTGCTTACCAGCGAGCATGGATATTTTGAATACTCTAAATAAAGGTAAAAATGAAAAGATATTTTGGATTACTTATAATGGCATTGATTCTTGTTTCATGTGGTGAGAACAAGAATGTAAAACAAGAGGTGGAGCTTTCTCCAATCATAAAGAAGGCAATTGGTGATGTAGACTCCCCTTTTTATGGTAATTTTTCCCAATTCCCAAAAGAAAAAAGGATCCTTCCTATTGGAGTATTTGATTCCGGAACAGGTGGACTTACCGTATTGGAGGTACTGCTTAAGGCAGATATGGTAAACAATATATCGGGAGAATTGGGTCCCGACGGAATTCCAGATTTCAGTGGCGAGCATTTTACATATTTGGCAGACAGAGCAAATATGCCATATGGAAACTATGCAGCTGAAAACAAACAGGACTTTTTTAAGGAACTTGTAGTAAAGGATGCCTTGTTCCTTTTGGGTGACAAATATTACGAAAATCCAATGGATAAAAAGCCATTGGGAAACAAGGCCCAGTCAAAGATACTTGTAATTGCATGCAATACAGCAACTGCATGGGGTTTGGAGGATGTTGGAACACTTTTGAATGAAAGCGAAACTGGCGTTAAGGTTATTGGTGTAATAAATGCCGGAGTAAATGCATTGTTGGATAAGATTGCAAAAACAAACAGCGTGGAAAAAGAGGATTCTCTTGCTGTAGGAGTTCTTGCTACTGTTGGTACCATTGCTTCTGGAGCATACGAAAGAACAATTATGCAGGAGAGAGAGGCTAAAGGTCACAAGGAGTTCATTAAAGTTGTAAATATACCTTGTGTTGGTTTTGCAGAGGCTGTTGACAGAGAAAAAGATTTTGTAAATGTTGAATTGACTTCTCCACGCGAATCATACAGAGGTCCTGTACTAGGCCAGAATGAGGGCGACATTAAAATGTCATTATTGCCAGCATACAGCTTTGAGTACAATGACGGAGCAATTTTAAGAGAGAAGGATGCAAGTGGTAACTATAAAGCTTTCCAGCTTAATTCAGCACAGAATTATGCAAGACTTCATTTGGTAAATCTTGTAGAGAAACACAGACAAAGTGGTGCAAAAGTGCCTCTTAAATATGTTATCTTGGGTTGTACACACTATCCTTTCATGATTGAGACATTGCAACAGACAATAGAGCAGCTTAGACATTACAAAAACTCAAATGGAGAGTATGTATATGCGGGTCTTATTGCAAAGGATTTTGAATTTATTGACCCTGCTGTCTATACTGCATTGGAGTGTTATCAGACATTAAGGCAAGACAACCAGTTGGCTCTTAATCCTGGAAAAGGTAAATTGGATGCATATATATCTGTCCCTGTTTATGGTTTGGCTCCCGATTGTATAGATGATGACGGTAACCTTACTTACAATTTCAAATATGGAAGGGAGTATGGTACAGATGAGATTACTACTGTATTTGTTCCATTCTCAAGAAGATATCTTGACGAGGCAACATTGGGAAGAATTGAGAGTATGCTTCCTAAATCATATGAAAAAATAAAACAAATTCTTGAGTAAAGATGGGTTTTGCGCAAAAGATAACCGCAGAAGAGATTGAGAAACTTGATATGGCCTCTTTTGATGGGGAGATATTTGTTGTAAATCACTCCAGCGGAGAAGAGTTTGAGCATGCTATTGAATATTTGAAAAAACAAAAGGTAATTGGTTTCGATACAGAAACCAAACCTTGTTTTGTCCCTAAGGTTCCACGGAACAAAATGGCAATACTCCAATTGTCGGGAGAAAAAAAGGCATTTATTTTTAGATTACAGCAGGTAGGTGTACCTCCAAAACTGGCAGCAATTCTATCAAGTCCATCTATTGTAAAGGTAGGTGCGGCTGTACACGATGATATTAGAGGTTTGCAGGAGTACAGACGTTTTGTCCCTCACAGTTTTGTGGATTTGCAAAGACTTGCTCCCAATTTTGATATCCAGGAGAAGAGTGTACGAAAAATGGCTGCCATAATTTTGGGCTGGAGAGTGTCAAAATCTCAGCAATTGTCAAATTGGGAATCGTCTCATTTGTCAGAAGCTCAATTGAAATATGCTGCCATTGATGCTTGGATATGTAGAGAGATGTATTTTAAACTGGAAGATTACAAGGCTCAAACAGAAACAAATGGTTAAAATATTTTTAAATAAAGGAAAAGAGAGCTCTTTAAAAAGATTCCATCCATGGGTGTTTTCTGGAGCTGTAAATAAAATAGAGGGTAATCCTGTAGAGGGTGAGGTTGTTGAGGTTTATTCAAAATCTGGAGAGTATCTGGGATGTGGACACTATCAGATTGGGTCCATTACAGTCAGAATATTAAGTTTTGACAAGTGCAGCATTGATGCTGACTTCTGGTACAGCAGGCTTATGGCAGCTTTTAATGCCAGAGCTTCGTTAGGGCTGACATCTTCTGAATCTACAAACTGTTACAGACTTGTTCATGGCGAGGGTGATTTCTTGCCAGGACTGATTATTGACATATACAATAAAACTGCGGTCATCCAAGCCCACTCTGCAGGTATGTTCCTTTCTAAGGATGCTATAGCAGAGGCACTTAAAAGGGTGTATGGCAAATCGTTGGAAGCTATATATGACAAAAGTGAAGGTACAGCTCCATTCAAGGCTGGACTGGATCTTAAAGATGGATATATATGGGGTGGTGCAGTTGCATCAGAAATGGTTGGATCCAATGGTGCAGAGGTTGTAGTTGAGAACAATAACAAGTTTTATGTAAACTGGGTTGAGGGACAAAAGACAGGCTTTTTCCTTGATCAGAGAGACAATAGGGAACTGGTGGCAAAGTATGCCAAGGATAAGACAGTCCTTAACCTTTTCTGTTACACTGGAGGATTCTCAATATATGCACTTAATGCTGGGGCAAAATCTGTAGACTCGGTAGACAGTTCCAAAAAGGCAATGGATCTTGTTAAGGAGAATGTATACCTTAACGGTTTTGAGGAGGGTGTCCAACACCACTCTTATTGTGAGGATGCAATAGAGTTTATGAGGAATGCAGCAGGAAACAAATATGATTTGATTGTAGTTGATCCACCTGCATTTGCAAAACACAGGAGAGCTTTGGATAATGCACTAAGAGCTTACAAGAGACTCAATGCCTTAGCTATTGAAAAGGTAAAACCGGGAGGATTGGTCTTCTGTTACAGTTGTTCACAGGTAGTTGACAAGCAGGCTTTTGCATTGGCAATATTCTCGGCGGCTGCCCAGACTGGCAGAAAAGTGAGAATACTGCACAGATTGACTCAACCGGCAGACCATCCGGTTAGCATATATCATCCAGAGGGTGAGTATTTGAAAGGTTTGGTATTATTAGTGGAGTAGTGTTATGGCAGACAATTATTTGGAAAAAAAGTTTGAGCAATATCAGGAGAATAAGGGCAATGTTCAAAAAAAAGTGGTGAATAACCTTAGTCTGAACTCATTGTTGCTAAAGAACAGAAGCTATAGAGGCTACGATTCAAGCTATATTGTTTCAAAAGAGGAGTTGCTTAAGATTGCAGATGTTGCCACAAAAGTACCAAGTGCAAAAAATCAGCAAGCTTTAAGATTTAAACTGGTAACATCTGAGCAGGCAGACAAAGTACTTAAAAATATAAAATGGGGTGGGGCATTGCCAGAGTTGAATCTTCCATTCCCAGGGACAGAACCCAATGCGTTTATCATAATTTGCTCAACTGTGCCGGAAAACAAGTGGATTGGAGTAGATTTGGGCATTGTGAGCCAAAGTATGCTTTTAAAGAGCGTTGAAATGGGTCTTAACGGTATCTGTATTGGAGCTTTGAATAAAGCAGAAATTACAAAAGAGTTCAATTTGAAATATGAGCCTCTTCTGATTCTTGCAATTGGGAAAGGGGCAGAAAACATTCAGATAATTCCTATTGGAGAGGATGAAAACCATAACTATTACAGAAAGGATGGGGTTCACTTTGTTCCAAAGGTAAAATTGGAAGATTTGGTGCTGTAGATATGGAGAACTTTAAGGTAACTTCTTCCACTAAGGAAGAGATCTATAAGGAAATTATTCCTCAGATTGAGGCAATCTTAAATGGAGAGACCGATCTGATTGCCAATACATCAAATTTTTGTGCCATGCTTAAAGAGGCTTTTGATTTCTGGTGGGTTGGTTTTTATTTTGTTAAGCAAACCAGAGATTCACTGCAGCTTGTGTTAGGCCCTTTTCAAGGACCTTTGGCTTGTACAAGAATCAATTATGGTAAGGGGGTATGTGGAACAGCATGGAAACAAAAGCAGACAATAATTGTTCCAAATGTAGATGAGTTCCCAGGACACATAGCCTGCAGCAGCCTCAGTAAATCGGAAATAGTAGTTCCAGTAATAAGAAATGGCGAGGTAGTTGCTGTTTTAGATATAGACAGTAAAGAACTTAATACATTCAGTTTCACCGACAAAGAGTATCTTGAAGATATTTTAGGTAAAATAAATTTTGATTTTTAAAATATCATCTTTATATTTGCAATCCCATTAGGGAAATGGTTCCATGGCCGAGCGGCTAGGCACCGGTCTGCAAAACCGTTTACAGCAGTTCGAATCTGCTTGGAACCTCAATAGAGTGACCCAAAAGGTCACTCTATTTTTATATATACCCAACCTATTCCATCTGAGCCATAATTTCATAACTCACAAATGCTCCATATTGTCTACGAAGAGGCATTTGTTCAACCATACGTAAATTTTATGGTTCATCTGCAATGATTGCCTACGCCCCTGAAGGATATTTTTCAGACCTTGCCTGTTCCTGTCCAGTTGGGCATTTGCAAAAAAGTTGAGGGCATCCTTTGCATTGTTGCTTTTGGATGCCCTCTCCTTATATACTTTTTAAAAATGTTAAACTGCTTGGTTAATTATTATAGTTGATCAAAATCAACATCTGAGAAGTTGTTTGCTTTAGACTCATCTGTGTAAACTCTCTCAGTTACCGGACATTTGTCTTTAATGAATTTGATAACCT
>JAFYMJ010000337.1 GCA_017556665.1 Bacteroidales bacterium | reverse complement strand
TTCATGTAACGTTAAACTTATCCGTCTTTCAGAGATTTATCTAATTGCTGCAGAGGCTGCTTTAGCATCTGATAAAGATAAAGCTGCAGAGTATTTGAATGCAATTAGAAAACGTTCTCCAAATTTGGCTCCTGCAACTGGTTCAACAGTTACTTTAGATATGATTCTTGATGAGAAATCTAAAGAAATGTTTGGTGAGGGTCAAAGATATTGGGATATGCTAAGACTTGGTAGAACTATTGAGTACAATGATGAGATCAACGGTGCAGGTATTGCTCACAGAGAGAAAATTATTGATACCAAAACTTTCTACAAATGTATTCTTCCTATCTTCCAAGATGAGATTAATGCAAACGCTCCTATTGGCGAGCAACAAAATCCTGGATACAAATAGTAGATAGATTTAATAGTAAAAAGGGAGTCGTAGTTATACGGCTCCTTTTTTTTATATTTTTTTTGTATCTTGTAGAGAAATTATAAATGTAAATATATATGGAGAACAGGGTATATAATCATTTCAATACACCGGTGGGTGATGTTGCGGTTGCACATTTGGCACATGGTTCATTACATATTGTGTGGAATAACAAGAATATCTATTTGGATCCTTATGTTGATGTATTTGATTATACAGGTATGCCTAAGGCTGATCTTGTTTTTATTACACATGCACATACTGACCATTACTGCTGTGCTGCTTTAGAGAAGATTGTAACGCCAAATACAGAGTTTATTGTAAGCAAGGGGGTAAAGACCTGTCTTGATAACAAACTCTCTCAAATGGGCTTAAATGTAGATTGTAATGAGTTGAACGTAGATCCTTCTACAAATCTTGAGAATATGTTGAGTGATTACTCTTATGCTCAGGGATGCAAGATAACTACATTATGTAATGGAGAAGGTTGCAGTTACAATGGTGTGGGGGTTTGCGCTACTGCTGCATACAATATTCATCAAAAGAGGGATAATGGAAATCCATTCCACTTGAAAGGGGAGGGTAATGGATATATTCTGGACTTTGGCGGTTTCAAGATTTATATTGCAGGAGATACTGAGCTTACTCCAGAGCTTTTGGAGGTTAGTGGTGTGGATGTGGCTTTCTTGCCTAAGAATTTGCCTTATACATTGTCTGATGAGGCATTCTTGCACGCTGCAAACACTATCAAGCCAAAATATCTATTCCCAATCCACTATTTTGAGGTTGACCCTTTAGCTCTAAGAAAACAACTTAATCCATTCATTACACTTTTTGTAAATGGTGTTATATATTAAACAAAATGGGGGCGACTAATAAGTGATTTAGTCGCCTCCTTTCGTATTTATATGGATATGACGACAGTGGCGGTAGGGTAAGTTTGGCTTTGTTCCGTCGGAACAAGTTCCGACTCCATCCCTCCCACGACTACGTCGCGGGCCCCTCCCGTTCACGAGGCCACGGGCGGCCACGCCATCCAAACTTACCCTACCGCCACTTCAGAGCATACACAATAGCCTTTTGCTATCATCTTTCTGATATTATGAGCGACAGCTATGGCAGCGAACTCTGCATTTACAAGTCGCTTACCTCTATAGCTGAACCTCTTGAAGTGATTATTATATTTGATCTGTCCGAACACGGCTTCCGGCTCGATCGGTCTTCTGCTTCTATGCATCAGTCCTTCGTCACTTGTCAGCAGTTCTCTGGCCATAGCACGGAGCTCATTGTTGCGATGGTTCACCTCAATGATTCTCGCATTGTATTTTCCTTTATAGCACATGCTTCTCAAAGGACATCTAGAGCAGTCTTTCGCACGATATACGCTCTTCGTCGACTCATATCCCAGCTCTGATTTCTCTTTGATTTGTTTTACAAACTCAAGATGTTGTCCCATAGGGCATACATAGAAGTCTAACTCCTTGTTATAGAACATGTTCTCGATGAGGAAGGCGTTTTTTCTTCTCTTGCGCTTCATCTCTGCGTGGAACATGTTATACTTGACAAAAGGAGTTATCTGATTGGATACCATATATTCATAGTTCATCTCGCTGCCATAACCAGAGTCGGCGCAGACTGTAGAACTCTGCATGCCGTAACGCCCTGCAAACGATTCAAGGAACGGTATCATTGTTCCCTGGTCATTGGCCTGATGGTATAACCCGTAGTTAGTGATGAACTGATTCTCTGTGGCAATCTGGACATTGTATCCCGGCTTGGTCTGACCGTTGTTCATCGCATCCTCCTTCATTCTCATGAACGTAGCATTCTTGTCTGTCTTGCTGTAGCTGCCGCGTTCTCCGACAATCTCAAGCTTCTCCTCGTATTCCTTCATCTTCGGAACAGACTCTTCCTTCACCTTGGCCACTTCCTTGCGTAACTTCTTGTCACTGGTGCCTTTCTCATCCATCTGAGCAAGGATGTCATCAGTGCGTTTCTGCATCTCCTCCGCTGTCATCACATTGTCAGACTCGTCCTTGAGCTCCATATTGAGCACTCTTTCCGCTTCGCGAAGGATTGACTTCACCTTAAGATCCAGCTTGTCCTGATTCGTTTTGGTAGCCTTCTTCCATACAAACGTGTACTTGTTGGCATTGGCCTCTATCTTGGTGCCGTCGATATACTGAACTTCAAGGCTGACGAACCTGGCATCAACAAGCATCTGTACGACCTGAGTGAAGATATCATCTATCACATCCGCCAGACGGTTCTTTCTGAACAGGTTGATCGTGTTGAAGTCAGGTCGCTGCATGCCGCTCAGCCACATGAAGTTGACATCGCGCTTGAGCAAAGCCTCCATCTTGCGTCCTGAGTGGATGTTCTGCAGATATGCATAGAGGATAACCTTCAGCAGCATGCGAGGCGCAAAGCTGCTAGCACCGCCACCTTTATATGTAGCTTCGATTGCACTGATATCCAGATGCTCAACTATGGCATCCAAGACGCGTACTGGGTCATTTTCAGGGACAAAGTCACCGATACAGTGAGGAAAAAGAAGATTATCGTTCTGATTGTAAGATTTATATACTACCTTTGCCATGTCAGTCGGAGTTAAGGTTTTATTTTGATTTCGCACTTCAAATATAATAAAACTCCTTGATATTAACAATAGCTATTCCTTTGACTATCAAAAGAATAGCTATATTTTTATGCCATATATTCAAGAGGGAGGATGGTAGTGATTGCGGAGGCGTGTCCACCCGCGGACACGGGCAGCGGGAGGGGCCCGACGGAGACAAGTGGTCGAAGACCACGCAGGAAACGTTGGGAGGGTCCGGAGTGAGCGAAGCGAACGGAGTCCTCCGCAATCACTACTATTCTCCCGGTGTAACCATATATATAGAAAAGAGACTGACTAATCAGTCATATTGACTTTTTAGTCAGCCTCTTTTTTGTTTAATTTACTATAAGATTATTTTTGTTCAGCCACTTTTTTCTCTGTAGCCGCATAACCCATCTTAAGCAGCTCATTTGCCAAAACTTGTTTGCTGGTTTTGTTAGGATCATACTTAAGCCAGATTGTACCACCCTCTAGTGAAACCTTCATATCTTTAACACCCTTAACATAAGGCAATGCAGCCTCTACTTTCTTTTGACAATCTGCACAGTGTAAATCTACAACAAATGTAACCTCAGCCTCTTTTTTTACTTTCTCTTTTTTATTTTGAGCATTGGCATTTAACGCAAAAGCTGCTACCATAACAACCATTGCTACAAGTAATTTAATTGTTTTCATTTTATTATGCATTTATAAAGTTATTATTTTTTCCACAAAGTCAATCTCATTCCAACATAGAACATTCTACCCATAAGAGGACCCCAAACCATTGAAGCATTAAATTGTGAGCTGTATGGGTTTTGAGCATCAATTATAGGGTTCTCCTGTTTGTAATTTGTTATATTCTCAACACCTGCATATACATCCAACAATCTGAATTTCTTTGTTATCTGGAAATACAGCATTGGGTAGATCTCACTTTGTGTCTTACCGGCATAGAAAGGATCATCCAATTTAGACATAAACTCAGGCAAAGCACTTGGACCATTCAATTGTGCAGTAAAATCAAAAGTCCACTTGTTCATTCTTGTTGCATACTGCAAATTCAACACCCCTTTGTATTTGCTTACCAATGGATTGTCTACAAGCCCTTGCTCCTTCATGGTTACTTTTGCATTATTGTATCTAAAGGTTGCAATAGCAGTAAATCTCTCAAATGGCTCAACCGACAAATCTAACTGATATGTATCTGTAAATGAACGGTTATTTGACTTTCCAGCATCTTTAACATTATAAATCTCAACAGTACCATATTGTGAGTTACCGTTCCATCCGCTGTTCCAGTCAAATACAATCTGGCTGTTAAAAGATGTTCTGAAATAGTCAAAACTTATATAGTTGCTTTTATTCTCTCCGATTCTAAAATACTGTGTAAAATTACCTCCAAACGACCATGCATCCTCAACCTCCATAGCATCCTGGTCTATATTTACAATTCTTGAAGAAGAAAGCACTCCTAAGTTATCTACAATTGGATTAGGATTCCTGTAACCTCTTCCTGCATTAAGTCTTAAAATAGTATTCTCTGTAAATGAGTATTTGATATTTGCTCTTGGTGCAATCTGCCAACCAGATCTTGAACTGTAATCTGCCCTTATACCTGCAACCAATGAGAATTTCTCATCCAAAGTATATGTATACTCACCATACGCACCAATAACCTTGTCTCTTGATGACAAATCGTATGTAAGAGTATTGGTGTTATTTATGTTTATATCCCACTGGGTAAGAGCTCTCTGTATATCATCGTATCTTCCGCTAAGTCCAACAGTATATCTGTGGTTATCGTTTATATTATGTTGGAACATAGCATTAAAGAAGCCCATATACTGCTTGCCGTTAAAGTCTTTAAGGCCATAGCTCGACTTCATTTTATAGTATGAGAAATCTCCTACAAATGCTACATTCTTATCTCCGTCGGGACCAATAGGGATACCTAATTTAAAGAATCCGCTTGCTCCGTTATTGTGAATCTCATTACCCCAGATATTATTTGCGAACGCATCACCCAATAAATTTGGATTGCTGTTACTGCTAAAGATATTTCTCTTGTTCATCCCCTCTTCATACTCCATCATACCTCCAATTCTCTTGTCATCCAAATATTTGAAGCCAAATCTTATTTGAACACCATCCTGAACAAAATACAACCATCTGTTGTCTATATTAAATTGTCTGGTTGTTGGATCATCTCTAAAGCCATCCTTATTTGCATCGTGTTTTTGTGTCTCACCAGAAACATGTCCCTGCAAAACTGTACTCCAATGGTCATTTATTTGAATTGAAGATGCCACATTAGCCTCAAGTCTAAGGTTTGAGTTCATAAATAGATTTACAAACAAAGGATTCTCTGCTGTTGGTTTTCTATGCTCCATATTTATCTGGCCAGTCATAGCCTCCAGTCCATTAATTACAGATGAAGGACCTTTTGCAATCTGAATGCTCTCCAACCATTGTCCAGGGATATAAGATAGTCCAAAAGGAGAAGCAAGACCTCTCATAATAGGTTTGTTCTCATCCAACATTTGTGTGTAGCTTCCCGACAAACCAAGCAGTTTAATCTGCTTTGCACCAGTTACAGCATCGGAGTAACCAACACTCACACTGGCAGATGTCTCAAAGCTCTCTGCAAGAGAGCAGCACGCCATCTTACACAATCCCGCAGCAGTAATTACCTCTGTCTTAATCTGAGCAGTCTTGGAAAGATAGTTACCCTCCTGTTTGCCTGTTACAACAAGACTTTCAAGTTCATTCTCACTTTTCAGGTTAAATACAAGTGCAGTGGCATCTACCAAAGTCTGGCCACCTCTTGCCACAACAATAGTATCTCTTGTATAGCCAATAAATGTTGCTATAAGAGTTATATCTTCACCTTTTATTTTCTTAAAAGAGAAGTTACCATCTATATCTGTTTCGGCAGCCTCCTTTCCCTCCATCCACCATACATTGGCAAATGATGCAGGTACCTTTTCTCCAGTAGCCTCAATAAAATTTACCTTACCTTTAATTTGCTGTGCAACAGCAATAGATGTAAAAGTAAAACTCACCAATAATAATGCTAATATTTTTCTCATATGTAAATTTGTTTTTCAACGTATAAATAGAATATAACCAGTTACAGGCAACTGCACAGCAATCACCTAAAGAAACAGAAATTTACAGCTAGACTCTGAATGTCTGGTTATTTACAAAGATAGGCTCCCCAGAAAAAGGGTCTGAGCCACTGTCATACAAAAGAAGATTGAACAAATCCCGGCTAAGTGAACAATTGTAATTATTGCCACATACTTGAGACTGAGCAGGTATATCTACCACAGATACAGCGGGAACAAGTTCATTTGAATCTACAGACTGATCCTCTGTCAATATGATTATTGTATTTGAACAACAACTGCTTTTATAACAGCAACAATCTGTATCAGTTGAATGATTATGTGAATGTGAGGCATGGTCCTCTATATACATAAACGTAACGTCAGACGTTCCGCTTACACTACAGTGATGTATGTTGAATCCCATTGTGGATACAACATATACAGCCACTACAAGCACCGAAAGTATTTTTACCATCATATTTTTCACGCCGCAAAATTACAAAAAATTTTCCAAAACTAAATTTATGATATACATTTGTATATACTATGTTTACAACTAAGAGATAATAGACTATGAAAGGATTTTTAAAAACATTACTGGCCGCAATTATAGGCACTTTTATTGCCTTATTCATTTGTGGATTTTTCTTTATTGGCATAATTGGTTCACTAGGTGCCTTAACTGCAGAAGAAACAACTATAGTACATCCAAATTCAATATTAAGAATAGATTTTACAACTCCTGTTACTGAATCTACAGATGCTACTGACCCACTTGCAAGTCTTCAATCCTTCAATTTTAGTGCATCGGAATCTTCTTTGGGCGTTTTGCACGCTGTTAATGCAATTGAGCATGCAGCCACCGACCCAAATATTGAGTACATCTATATTAATATCAATCAGTTCAATATTGGTATGGCTGCAATGGAAGAGGTTAGAAATGCCCTTGTAAAATTCAGAGAATCAGGCAAACCTATTATTGCTTATGCAGACAACTACTCTACAGGTTCATATTACATTTCCAGTGTAGCTGACAAAATCTACATCAATTCAGAGGGAATGGTTCAAATGTTTGGTTTGGGTTCAAACATTATGTTCTTTAAGGACTTGTTGGAGAAATTGGGAGTAGAGGTACAACTTATAAGACACGGCAAATTCAAAGCTGCAGCCGAGCAATTCATAGCATCAAACATCAGCAAAGAGAATCTTGAGCAAAATCAGGTTATGCTTAATTCAATTTGGGATGCAATAAGCTCAGACATTGTTGAGAGCAGAGGCATTGACAAAGCAAAGTTCAATAAACTTATAGATAACTTGAGTTTGTCTACCGTAGAAGCTCTTCTTGAGGAAAAGATAGTTGACCAAGCCATTACAAGAGCTGAACTAATTGAGAACCTATGTACATTATCATCTGTTGATAAAGAAAAGGATCTTAATTTCATTTCATTGTCAAAATATGCAAAAGCTACATACACTGAGAATTATACAGCTACCAACAAAATTGCTGTAGTTTATGCAGATGGTGAAATTACTATGGATGCAGATGAAGGTCTGTCTGTAAAAAGATTCTATCACGCGCTACGCAACATTGAGGCAGACTCAACAATTAAGGCTGTTGTTTTAAGAGTAAGTTCTCCTGGCGGTGATGCTCAGGCGGCAGAAATTCTTAACAAAGAAATCCAACGCATAAGACTTAAAAAGCCTGTAGTTGTAAGTATGGGTGAGTATGCAGCATCTGGCGGATACTGGATTAGTGCAAATTCAGAAAAGATTTATGCAGACAGAAATACCATTACAGGTTCAATTGGTGTATTCAGCATGGCAATGAACTACGGTAAAGCCCTAAAAAAACATCTTGACATTAATACTGCTGCAATTAAAACTCACAAACACTCTGATATGTTTGGTGGCATTAGACCTATGGACAATGCAGAAGTTGAGTTTATGCAAACCCAAGTTGAAACCATCTATACCAAATTTATGCTATTGGTTTCTGGTGGAAGAAATCTTGAGGTTGACTATGTAGACGGAATTGCACAAGGTAGAGTGTGGACTGGTGCTGATGGTGTAAGAATTAAAATTGTAGATGAGATTGGTGGCATTAAAGATGCAATCCAATACGCTGCATCATATGCTGAATTGGAGGATTACAATATTGAGGAGTTCCCTAAATCAAAAACTTCTTTAGAGAAACTTATGGAGAAATTCAATAGTGCAGATGCTGCAATCAAGACTTTGCAAGATCCTTACGAATCTATCCAAACAGCATACTCAGACATAATTAAAGAGGGTAACAACAAGGTATTTGCAAGATTG
>JAFYMJ010000336.1 GCA_017556665.1 Bacteroidales bacterium | reverse complement strand
AGTTTAGGGAACATAAAGTAACCGTGAGCTTTTTTTCTGTACTGCCCTAGCGGACCACCTTCGTCTTTTTTAATTCTTTCAAAAATGTCCATTTCCTTATTGTTTAATGATTATGTATATCTAATTCTTCTTCCTATTCTTAAAATTGTATTTGGTTTTATCCCATTCAATTTGCAAAGTTTACTTACAGATACACCAGTCCTGCTTGCAATACTTCCCAAAGTGTCACCCTTTTTAATAGTCCAGTACCTTATTTTGTCAATCTCCTTTTTGTAGGCAAATGTCTCGGCCGACAAAACCAGAATATTCTTTTTTACTGTGTGTGTGGTAAAGTCCACCACATCGTTGGGGTTAATTGGGTTTCCAAGGTATCTGAATTCCAAATGGAGATGATATCCGGTAGATCTTCCTGTATTCCCCCCTTTTCCTATTGCATCACCAGCTTTTATATGGTCACCGCTTTTTACAAGAGGTTTTTCAAGATGTGCATACAAAGTTTCAAGACCATTGTCATGTCTTACCACTACGTAGTGTCCATAGCCTCTCCTCTGGTATCTTATAATTCTTACAACACCGTCAAATGCACATTTTACAGTATCTCCCCTGTGAACTTTCAGATCTATACCATAGTGGTATCTCCATTTTCTGAATCCCCAATTGGATGTCACATGCTTTTGGGATGGGGGACAATAGCCACTTACATCTATGGCTACTGTATCTTTCATATCTGTAAGGGACACATTATATGGGTTTATGTTAACATTGTCCCATATATCGTATTCCTCTGGCATATCGGTAAAATTATTGAACTTTACCTCTTCATTTATATTTTGGGCAGGAGTTTGTTCCAAAGGGAACAACTCCTCTATTGTTCCAGGGACTTGCGCATAAGATATGTTGTAAGTGGTACGTTGTCTTTCTGTATTTCCGTTGTTGAAACTTACAGATTTGGGAGTACCATTGTATCCTCTTACAAATATCTTCTTGAGCCCAACAGACAATTTGCTTTGGGCATCAATATTTGAACTTGTGATTACTCCAACAATCAGCAGGAGCAATGCGGTTAAATGTTTATGCGTCAATATTAGCGTATTTAGCGTTTTGCTCAATAAATTCTCTTCTTGGTGGAACATCATCACCCATAAGCATTGAGAATATTCTGTCAGCTTCGGCAGCGTTCTCAATGGTTACTTGTCTTAGCAATCTCTTTGAAGGATCCATTGTAGTATCCCATAGTTGCTCTGCGTTCATCTCTCCAAGACCTTTGTATCGTTGGATGTATAATCCTTTCTCTGAACCGCCACCCATCTCTTGCTTTAATTTTTCCAACTCCTCATCAGTCCAGCAATATACCTCCTGTTTGCCTTTTTTGATTCTGTACAAAGGTGGTGTAGCACAATAGACGTGACCATTCTTGATAAGGTCAATCATATGTCTGAAGAAGAATGTAAGGATAAGTGTTGTAATGTGGCTTCCGTCCACATCGGCATCGGTCATAATTATAACCTTGTGATATCTTAATTTGCTAAGATTTAGTGCCTTACTATCCTCTTCTGTGCCAATTGTAACACCAAGAGCTGTGTATATGTTTCTAATTGATTCACTTTCAAGAATCTTATGGTCCATTGCCTTTTCAACATTAAGAATTTTACCTCTTAATGGGAGAATTGCCTGGAATTGTCTGTCTCTACCAGTTTTTGCTGTACCACCCGCTGAGTCTCCCTCCACAAGATACAGCTCACATTTCTCAGGGTTTCTGTCTGAACAGTCGGCTAATTTTCCAGGTAGTCCGGCACCAGTCATAACAGTTTTTCTCTGAACCATTTCCCTTGCCTTTCTTGCTGCGTGTCTGGCAGTAGCGGCAAGAATAACTTTCTCAATTACAGCTTTTGCATCTTTTGGATTCTCTTCCAAATAATTCTCCAAAGCAGAACTTGTAGCTTGGCTCACTGAGGCCATAACCTCACTGTTTCCAAGTTTTGTCTTTGTCTGTCCTTCAAATTGAGGCTCTGCAACTTTAACGGAGATAACAGCTGTAAGACCCTCTCTAAAATCTGCAGGGTCAATGTCAAACTTAAGTTTTGAAAGCATGCCGTTTTTCTCTGCATAGCTTTTAAGGGTTGTTGTAAGACCCCTTCTGAAACCACTTAAGTGAGTACCACCCTCTATTGTGTTGATATTGTTTACGTATGAGTGTATATTCTCCGAGAATCCTGTATTGTATTGCATTGCAATCTCAATAGGAATTCCGGTTTTGTCAGTTTCAAGGTAGATAGGATTCTCTGTAAGTTTCTCTCTTGTTCCATCCAAATATCCAACAAACTCCAAAAGACCTTTCTCTGAGTAAAATACCTCATGCTTGTCTATCTCTACAACTTGACCGTCTTCATTTGTGTCAACAGCTCTCAAATCTCTTAGAGTAAGTTTTACACCCTTGTTCAAGTATGCCAATTCCCTTAGACGGGCAGACAAAATATCATAGTTGTAGATTGTACTTGCTGTAAATATTT
>JAFYMJ010000335.1 GCA_017556665.1 Bacteroidales bacterium | reverse complement strand
TGAAATCAATCATAACCTCGGCAGAGAAGTGGTCATCTGGCATAACAATAATTTCTGACCCCGATTTTTCATCTTTATACACAATCTTTTCCTTTAATGTGTATATTTTTCTTGGTTGCGATTGTTCCTGCAAACCGTCTTTGCAAATTTCCTGTACATACGGTTCTGCACTGCCATCAAGGATAGGAACCTCCTGCGAATCTATTGAAACTAACGCATTGTCAACTCCCAAGGCATATAATGTTGCCATAAGGTGCTCCAAAGTAGAGATTTTAATATCCCCTTTTTCCAATGTTGTACCTCTGGCAGTAGTTGTAACAAAATCTACACATGCATCAATTACTGCATCCTCACCCAAATCTACCCTTTTGAATTTAATACCGTGATTCTCAGGAGCAGGAGCTACTTCCATTGTAACCAGACGTCCTGTATGCAAACCTTTTCCCTTGAATGTATATGCTCTTTTTAAAGTAAACTGATTTGTTTTCATTTTATATAAAACACTCGTATAATCTTACGAATTTACTATTTTTTATTTGTATCTGCAAGTTTTCTAAACATTGCATAACACTTTAAATACTGTTTGTAATCGAATGCAGGGCTACCCAGAAGCACTTCTCCACTCTTCTTTACAGAACCTAAGATACCAGCCTGTGCTCCAATTGTAGTCTTGTCGGGAATGGTAAGATGGCCAGCCACTCCTACTTGTCCACCAAACTGACAGTTTGCACCTACTTTGGTAGATCCTGCAATACCAACTTGCGAAGCCATAACTGTATGAGGTCCAATTTCTACATTATGAGCAATCTGGATAAGATTATCAAGTTTTACACCTTTTTGGATTAAAGTGGTACCCATTGTTGCTCTGTCAACAACAGTATTTGCTCCAATCTCTACATCATCCTCTATTGTTACAATTCCAGTCTGAGGGATCTTTTTATATGAACCGTCAGGTCTTGGTGCAAAACCAAAACCATCTGAACCAATAACCACATTTGCGTGGAAAATACAGTTGTTTCCTATTTTACACCCATCATAAATCTTTACTCCAGGATACAGAATGCAATTCTCGCCTATTGTAACATTGTTTCCTATATATACCTGAGGGTACACCTGAGTATCCTTTCCTACAACACTCTTCTTCCCGACAACTGAATAAGCACCTATATAGGCTCCCTTTGCAATTTTTGAACTCCATGCACATCTGGCAAAGAATGATTTTCCACTTTTTTTGGCACTTTTTAGATTATTCAGCAAATCCAGCAAAGATGCTACCGCTTCATATGCATTGTCTACAAGAATCAAGGTTGGTTCAATTGGCTCTGCTGGTGCCAATGATCTGTTTATAATAATTACACTTGCCTTACAGGTTTTTAGATATTGAGCATATTTGGGATTGGCAAGAAAGCATATATTTCCTGGCTTTCCGTACTCAATTTTGGCAACAGATGAAACCTTAACATCTGGATTACCAACTATTTCACCGTTAAAGTGCTGTGCTATAACTTCTGCAGTAACTTCCATAATAAAGTAAAATTATACGCAAAAGTAATATAAAATTTGTGAATCAGATAAATAATGTGTATTTTTGCACCGATAAGAGAAGGAGATAAAGGGAGTCCGGAACGCCGGGCGCCCTTTATTTATGTCAAAACTTAAACACCAAACTTTAATGGATAAAGTAAAAATTTCCCAAGTCATTGAGCAGTATTTAAAAGACAACGGTCTTTTTCTTGTAAACATTACAATATCTAAAGACAACGATATTGAGATAGTCATTGAATCATACAACTCAGATGTAAAGATTGGCAACTGTATTGATATAGACAGAATTGTAGCTGACAACTTTGACAGGGATGTTGAAGACTATGCCCTAACAGTAACTTCGGCCGGACTTGACCAGCCTTTTATGGTACTTGACCAATACAAGAAATTCATTGGCAATGAGGTTGAAGTAACTGCAAAAAACGGAAGCAAAGTTAAAGGAGTGTTGAGCAACGCCATTGAAAACGAATTTGAGATTACCATATCCAAAATGGTAAAGGTAGAAGGATTCAAGAAAAAAGTTCAACAGGACACTATCCTAAAATACGAATACAATAACATTAAAGCTTGCAAACCCGTAATCAAATTCAAATAGAACAATAATAAAAAATAATATATAAAATGGAAGGTCTAAATTTAATTGGCACATTTGCCGAATTTAAAGAGAACAAAAACATTGATCGCCCAACAATGATGAGCGTATTGGAGGATGTATTCCGTACACAACTAGCTAAAATGTATGGTACAGCCGACAACTTTGACATTATCATTAACATTGACAAGGGTGACTTTGAGATTTGGAGAAACAGAACAGTTGTGGAGGTTGTTGAGGATCCTGCTACACAAATTTCAAAAGAGGAGGTTGACAAAATTGACAACTCTTATGAGATTGGAGAGGAGTATCTTGACAAAATTGAGCCATTAAGTTTTGGTAGAAGAGGTATCCTTAATATCAGACAAAATCTTGCCGGAAGAATTATGGATATTGAGAAAGCTAATTTGTTCAATGCATACAGAGACAGAATTGGCGAGGTTATAGTTGGAGAGGTATACCAGGCATGGAAAAAAGAGGTTCTTGTTCTTGACGAGGATGGCAATGAGCTTTTACTTCCTAAAACAGAGCAAATACCTACAGATTTCTTCCGTAAAGGTGAGACTGTAAGAGCCGTAATCTCAAGAGTTGAGATGAAAAACAACAACCCTGTAATTATCTTGTCAAGAACATCTCCTGCTTTCTTGGAGAAATTGTTTGAGCAAGAGGTACCAGAGATTTTTGATGGTCTTATTACCATTAAGAAAATTGTAAGAATCCCTGGTGAGAGAGCTAAAGTTGCAGTTGAGTCATATGATGACAGAATTGATCCGGTAGGAGCTTGCGTGGGTGTTAAAGGTTCACGTATCCACGGAATTGTAAGAGAATTGAAAAATGAGAACATAGATATAATCAACTGGACCAGCAACACTCAACTTTTGGTTCAAAGAGCTTTGAGCCCTGCCAAACTTACATCTGTAAAAGTTGGCGAAGATGGCAAAATCTATGTATACCTTAACCCATCCGAAGTTTCTCTTGCTATTGGTAAAAACGGTAGCAACATCAAATTGGCTAACATGCTTCTTGGTGCAGACATTGAAATCTTTAGAGATTTGGAAGAAAATGAGGAAGAAGAGGATGATGTACTACTTTCCAGCTTCAGCGATGAAATTGACGAGTGGATTATTGAGGCTCTACAAAAAATTGGCTGTGACACAGCTAAGAGCGTAATTAATCTGCCTGTAGATGAAATTGCAAGAAGAGCAGACTTGGAAGAAGAGACCGTTATTGAGGTTCAAAAGATTCTAAGATCTGAATTTGAAGATTAATTATTTTATTACAAAAAACAGGAAAGTATTATATGACGGGAAACGATAATATAAGAATCAGTAAGGTTGTTAGAGAGTTTAACATTGGTCTTGGTACCCTTGTTGAATTCCTTAACAAGAAGGGCATTGAGATTGAAGCCAATCCCAATGCAAAGTTGTCGGCCGAAGCTTATGAGCTTATAGAGAAGGCTTTCAAGAAAGATCACATTGTAAAGGCTGAGTCTAAAAAGGTTGCCATTAAAGTGAAAGATATTACAGATGGCGAGGCTAAG
>JAFYMJ010000334.1 GCA_017556665.1 Bacteroidales bacterium | reverse complement strand
GATGGAAGGAAAATTTTCTCATTTGCCAATGTTCCAAGTAGAGAACCGCCTGGAGCAACTTCAATTACTTTAGAACCATTGTTAATATTAATTTTTACTGTACCGCTAGGGGTAAGTTTAGCCTTTGCAAAAAGTAACAGACCTACAAGGATTAGGGTTACCACCAAAAAGGCTATTACTGAAATTATTATAATCTGAGTCATATCTTATACCTTTTTTAGTGATTATAGTTGAATACCCATAAATCCCATGAATGCTATACCCATAAGACCTACAATAATAAATGTAATACCTAAACCTTTTAGAGGGGCAGGAACATTTGAATAGGCAAGTTTCTCTCTGATGGCTGCAAGAGAAACAATAGCAAGGAACCAGCCAATACCAGAACCCAAACCAAATGTAGTAGCCTCTGCAAGGGTCTCATAACCTCTTTGTTGCATGAATAGAGAACCACCCATGATTGCACAGTTTACGGCAATTAGAGGAAGGAATATACCAAGTTGAGAATATAATGCAGGAGCAAATTTCTCTACAATCATCTCAACAAGTTGAACGAATGCTGCAATTACCGCAATAAAGATAATAAAGCTTAGGAAGCTTAAATCTATTGTTGCATACTCTTCTCCCAACCATACTAATGATCCTGGAGAAAGAATGTATTTGTTAAGCAAATAGTTTAGAGGAAGTGTAACACCTAGTACAAAGATTACAGCTGCACCCAAACCAACAGCGGTTTTTACATTTTTAGATACTGCCAAGAATGAACACATTCCCAAGAAATAGGCAAATATCATATTGTCCACAAAGATGGACTTAACGAACAAACTAATTAATTCTTGCATAACTGAATGTGTTTATTATTTCTTTTTATCTTCTTTTTGTAAGCCTCTCTGTAACCAGATAAAGCAACCTGTTATAATCAAAGCCATAGGAGGCATAATGAACAGGCCGTTGTTCATATACCAGCCGCCGTTAGCCAAATACCAGCTTTCTGGGATAATCTGAACACCAAATAGGCAACCAGAACCAATAAGCTCTCTAATGAAAGCAATTGCAATTAGAATAAGGCCATAACCAGCACCATTTGCCAAACCGTCTATTAGTGAAGGAAAAGGTTTGTTACCTAGTGCAAATGCCTCAATTCTACCCATAATAATACAGTTGGTAATAATTAGACCTACATAAACAGAAAGCTGTTTGCTTACATCGTAAGCATATGCTTTTAGAATCTGGTCAACCAAAATTACCAATAAAGACACAATCACCAATTGCACAATAATACGGATTCTGTTAGGAATAGTATTTCTTAGCAATGATGCAATAAGACTAGCAAAACCTGTTACAGCAGTAACAGATATAGCCATTACACACGCAGGCTCCAACTTTACAGTTACCGCCAACGCAGAACAGATACCCAATACCAATACGGTTACAGGGTTGTTCTTAAAGATAGGGTTTGTAATAATATTCTTATCCATTACTGTAACATTTATTTGTTTTCTCCGTTTTCTGCAGTCTCTGCAACTTCTGTAGCTTCATTTTCCAATGGCATTGGAGTAGCTGCAAGAGCCTGTAGTGATTTGATGTATGGAAGATAAGCCTCAAACCAGTTTAAGATAGATGCCTCCAAAGCTTTACTTGTGATAGTTCCACCTGAAATGGCATCAACTTGGTTAGTACTGCCCTCTTTTACGCCTCCTTTAACAATTGCAACTGAGGTAAACTCACCATTTGCAAAAATTTCTTTTCCAATAAACTGGTTAGAGAATTTAGGTGTTGCAATTTCAGCGCCCAAACCTGGAGTCTCACCTTGGTGGTCGAACTTAACTCCTACTATTGTGCTGAAGTCTGTTTTTAGAGAAACCCATCCCCAGATTGGGCCCCATAGACCTGCACCATATGCAGAGAAAATGTAAGCTTGTGATCCGTCGGGAAGATCTGCTATAAATACAGGAAGTCTCAATTCTGCTTTAGCTGCCTCCTGTGCCTCTGGTGCAAGAGTTGCCAATTCTTTAATTTTAGTATTTTGCTCAGATGTGCTAATTGCAAAAGCTTCGCTTTTTGCTACATCTGAGTCTGCTTTATTAACAACCATACCGTTGCCGTCTACAACAACTGCAGATTTAATTACGCTGTCAAAGTTTGCATCTGCTCCAAGACCAACACTTGCAAGAAGATACTGCTTTTTCTCATTGCTAATATTCTCGTTTTGTTTGTCTTTAAGGCTTAAAGAGACAAAAGCAAGAACAGCAGCAACTACTACAACCATTACAATTGAGTAGATGATAGTGTATGAATTTTTATTTGTATCCATTTCTATTTGCTTATTTAGTTATTGATCTTTTGATTCTCTTCTTAATGTTACTCTCTACTACGTAGAAGTCAATTAGTGGAGCAAATGTATTCATAAGTAGGATTGCAAGCATCATACCCTCTGGATAACCAGGGTTGAACAGACGGATGATAACTGCCAAAGCACCTACCAAGAAACCATAAATCCATTTACCGGTCTCTGTTTGAGCAGAAGTTACAGGGTCTGTAGCCATAAACACAGCACCAAAAGCAAAACCACCCAATACAAGATGGTAGTATGCTGGAACTGCTGCATATGTACCTGGATCTGCAAGTCCGTTAACCAAATAACCAACAGCTAAAGCGCCGGCTACAGCAGAAACCATAATTTTCCAGCTTGCAACACCTGTCCAGATTAGCAATACTGCACCAAGTAGAATGGCAATTGTAGAGGTCTCACCAACAGAACCTGGCATATTACCAACAAACATTTGCAAGAAACTCATTGGATCGCCAGTTGTTGTAGTGAACTCAACTGCTCCGTTGGCAGCTTGTCCAAGAGGTGTAGCACCAGAGAAACCGTCAACAACAGTCATTGCTTTCTCTTTTGCAGAGTTCAAACCT
>JAFYMJ010000040.1 GCA_017556665.1 Bacteroidales bacterium | reverse complement strand
TCCATCTGTGCCGAATTTCCTAACTCACAGATGCCCCAATTTATCTACGAGGAGGCATCCGTTCAGACAGACGGAAATTTTACGGCACATCTGCAATGATTGCCTACGCCACCTCAGGATATTTTGTGGTCCTTTGCTGTTGCAGCACAGTGTGATGGGGCTTGTCAGTTCTGCTATGAAGATTGTAAAAAAGACGAGACCGGGTCATATCATTGATCCGGCCTCCTTGCTATATATACTCTTACAAATTCTTATCTTAGAACAGCTCCATGTTTTGCTTTGAAAGCCTCCAAAAGCTTGTTCATTACAACCTCTACCAGTTTGTCATTAAGTGTCTTTTCTGCATCTTGCAATACAAAACTTAATGCATACTGCTTCTTACCCTCAGGTATTTTATCACCCTTGTAAACATCAAACAATGTTACACTCTTAAGAAGTTTTTTCTCTGTCTGGTATGCAGTTTTTCTAAGATCTGCAAAAGAAACATTCTCATCCAACAATAGAGCCAAATCCCTCTTAACCTCTGGGAATTTAGGAAGTTCCTTATATTGTACTTTATTCTTTTTAATTGCTTTAAGCAGTGTACTCCAATATATTTCTGCTGCAAATACAGGTTGTTTGATACCAAATTGTTTTAGTCTGCTCTTTGCAATTGTACCCATTACTGCAATTGTCTTTCCTCCATTCACTTTATATGAAAGTCCCTCTGCAAACAAATCTGCAGGTGCAACCTCATACTCCAAGTCTGCCAAGCTTACTCCAAACTTCTTTAGCAACAGCTCAAGATATCCTTTTAATGTAAAGAAATTACCACCAATTGTCTTGTTTCTCCAACTTTGGTATCCATTTCCTGTAATAAAGATAGAGAATCTTGGCTCCTCGTTATATGCTTTTAACGCATCACTTCTATGAGCTACAACTTCATCGGGATTATTTACATCATATTCTGGAGCCTTAAACTCTGGATTAAAACTGTATACATTTCCGTACTCAAATAACTTTAAGTCTCCTTGTTGTCTGTTTATATTGTACGCAACTACCTCCAAACCATTTAGAAGCAAAGTTTGTCTCATACAATTCAAATCAGAGCTTAGAGGATTCATAATCATAACACAATTGCTTTGAGGATATGATTTTAAATCTGAATAATAGTCACTCTTGGTCAATGAGTTGTTCATCATCTCCATAAAGCCGTTAGAGGCCATAAACTCAGATGCCAGTGTTCTTACTCTCTCTGGATCTGGTTTTGGAGTAGTGTTGATAGATGATTTGATAATTGATGGGATCTCAATATTATTGTATCCGTAGATTCTTAGCACATCCTCTACAATATCACACTCTCTGTAAACATCAACTCTGTATGTTGGAACCTTTACTGTGCAACCGCTCTCACTTTCAGAAACAAACTCCATATCAAGATACTCAAGAATATCTCTGATTGTTTTTGCTCCAATCTCCTTACCAATGAATTTTTGCATTCTTGCATAATCAAGCTCCACAACCTTCTTCTCAAAAGGTGCAGAAACCTCATCTACAAGCTCGCCGACAAGTTCTCCACCTGCAAGCTCCAATACCAACAACGCAGCACGTTTAAGGGCATATGGAGTTACCATTGGATCACAACCTCTCTCAAAACGGAAAGATGCATCGGTTTTTAATGTATGTCTCTTGGATGTTTTTCTTACGCTAACTGGGTTAAAGTATGCACTCTCAAGGAAAATATTTGTTGTATTCTCTGTTACGCCACTATCCAAACCACCAAATACACCAGCTATACACATTGGCTCCTGGGCATTGCAAATCATAAGATCTTTATCTGAAAGCTCTCTTTCAACCTCATCCAATGTAGTGAACTTGGTACCTTGCTTACAGTAATCAACTACAACCTTACCACCTTTAATCTTGTCTGCATCAAATGCATGAAGAGGTTGGCCCATCTCCATTAGAATAAGGTTTGTAATATCTACAATATTGTTTATTGGTCTTAGGCCAATAGACAACAATTTGCTCTTTAACCAATCTGGTGATTGGGTAACCTTTACATTTTTAATGGTTACACCACTGTATCTTGGAGCTCCCTCTTTGGCATTTACCACAACGTCAATTGCACCATCCTTAGAAGCAGCTGCAATCTTTGTATCAAACTCATCAACATTTGGAAGGGTAAGTTCGCCACCCATATTGTTAAGTTTCAGATAAGCACTCAAGTCTCTTGCTACACCAATAAAAGATGCTGCATCCACTCTATTAGGAGTCAATCCTATCTCATAAAGTGTATCGGTCTTAAGATTCAGATACTCTTTTGCAGGTGTACCAGGAACAGCAGATGGATCCAGTACCATAATACCATCGTGGCCGGCACCTAATCCCAACTCATCCTCCGCACACAACATTCCAAAAGACTCTACACCTCTAATTTTTGATTTCTTTATCTTAAGCTCTTCACCATTACTGAATGTAAGTTTTGTATTAAGTGTTGCCAACATTACTTTCTGTCCTTTGGCAACATTTGGAGCGCCACATACAATTTGCAACGGTTCACCTGTACCGGCATTTACTTTTGTAATATGCAAATGGTCTGAATCAGGATGATTCTCACACTCCAAAACCTCTGCTACAACTACACCTGCCAAGCCGCCAGGAATCTCCTCTACCTCTGCATAATGTTCAACCTCTAGACCAATTGAGGTTAGAATTTTCTCTACCTCTGCAGGAGTCAAATCAAATTTAACGTACTCCTTCAACCAATTATACGAAATATTCATATCTATACTTTAATCTCTTATTTCTTAAACAATGATGCAACAAACTCTTTCTTGTCAAATATCTGCAAATCCTCTATCTTCTCTCCCACTCCAATAAATTTCACAGGAATTTTGAACTGATCCGATATTCCTATAACAACGCCACCTTTTGCAGTACCGTCCAATTTTGTTACCGCCAATGCTGTTACATCAGTAGCTTTTGTAAACTCCTTAGCCTGCTGATATGCATTCTGACCTGTTGAGCCATCCAAAACCAACAGAACTTCATGAGGTGCATCTGGAACAACCTTTTTCATTACGTTCTTTATTTTGGTAAGCTCATTCATAAGATTAATCTTATTGTGCAATCTACCAGCTGTATCAATCAATACAACATCCGCATCATGTGCAACTGCAGATTTCAATGTATCAAATGCCACCGAAGCAGGATCAGAGCCCATCTCCTGTTTTATAATTGGGACACCGGCTCTTTGACTCCATATAACAAGCTGGTCAACTGCTGCCGCTCTAAATGTATCAGCTGCACCCAAAACTACTTTTTTACCGCTATTGTGCAATCTTGAAGCAAGTTTTCCAATAGTAGTAGTCTTGCCAACTCCATTTACACCAACAACCATAATTACATATGGTTTCTTACTGAAGTCAAATACACTCTCCTCTGCCTCACCCTCATCTGCATGATTGATATTCAACAGAGCTTCAATCTCTTCCCTAAGAATAGAGTGAAGTTCCTCTGTATTCATAAATTTGTCTTTCTTTAC
>JAFYMJ010000333.1 GCA_017556665.1 Bacteroidales bacterium | reverse complement strand
GTAAATGAGAAGAGGTCTGCTGTAGAAGACAAGGACTGGGACAGAGCTGCATTGTACAGAGATATTGAGAGGGACAAAAGGGAAGAATTTGAGACAGAGAGAAAAAAATGGGAGAAAAAGCAGAACAGCAAGCCTGATATTGTAACTCCAGACCATATTGCAGAGGTACTTAGTATGGCCACAAATATACCTGTGAACAAAATAGCACAGAGTGAAGGCAATAAGCTTGCCAGCATGAGCTCAACAATTAAGGAACAGATAATTGGTCAGGATGAGGCTGTAGAAAAAGTATGCAAGGCAATCCAACGTAACAGAGCCGGATTGAAAGATCCTAACAAACCTATTGGAACATTCCTGTTCCTTGGTCCTACAGGTGTTGGAAAAACCCAACTTGCCAAAGTACTTGCCCAATATATGTTTGATTCAAAAGAGAGCATAATAAGGATAGATATGAGTGAGTTTATGGAGAAGCATGCTGTAAGCAGACTTATTGGTGCTCCTCCGGGCTATGTTGGATACAATGAGGGTGGACAATTATCTGAAAGGGTAAGAAGAAAGCCATACTCAGTTGTTCTTTTGGATGAGATAGAGAAGGCTCATCCCGACATATTCAATATTCTGTTACAAGTGTTGGATGAGGGTAGATTGACAGACAGCAACGGAAGATATATTGACTTTAGGAACACTGTACTTATCCTTACATCAAATATAGGAACAAAAGAGTTAAAGGATTACGGCAATGGTCTTGGTTTTGCCAATGCAACTAAAAGAGATACAGCTCAAGCAAGCAAAACAATTATTGACAAGGCTATAAAGAAAGCATTTACTCCAGAATTCCTTAACAGACTTGACGAACAGATTCTATTTAACTCGCTAACAAAAGCCAACCTTGAACAAATTATTGATATTGAACTTAAAGAGTTGTATTACAGGGTTGAACAAGCAGGTTACAAGTTAAAACTAAATAAAGAGGTAAAGAAATTTGTGGCAGAAATGGGTTATGACCCTCACTATGGGGCAAGGCCTCTAAAAAGAGCTATCCAGAAATACATAGAGGATCCTCTTGCCGAAATAATAATCAGTGGAACTGTTCCATCGGGAGGGACAATTACCTTAAAGCTCAATGCAGAGAAAAATGGAGTGATTCAAAAGTAACTATAATGGGAGTTGCAATAAAAATTTGCGGCTCCCTTTATTCTTTATTCTATAGAAATCTCTCTCCAAAGCACCCTCCGCTATAAGTTTTGAATACTCCTTTATAGAATACCTTATATGTGACTCTTTATTTACATAGTGTTCAACAGGCTCTCTATCAGATGCATATTTAAAACCAAGCTTAAGATACACGCCACCATTACCCCACTCGTTGTCTGAATAAGTCATTACCTCAACTGGTCTTAGAGGATTATCTTTTCTTGATACTCTCTCTTCTATAAAGGCACTTAAAATCCTCCCCATCCCACCTACTACCCTAACACCGGGAAGTGATGCATATCTGATCCACTCATAAGAATCAAAGATTACCACATTGCTGCTGTCCAGATGCTCCACATTCTCTTTAGGGACATTGCTTAACGGCTGTTCCAGATTTCTTACCATGGGTCTTGGTTCAGAAAAGGTAGCTACTGCAACTATTTTATCCTCATATTCAAGTGCAAACCTGTATCTGCATTTTGTAGATGAATAGGAGTGGTTTTCCTTTAAAAAGTTTGCAACTTTTTCTGCCAATACAGGATTATTCAATCCAGAAAGCACTTTGCATTTTCTTGCAAATATGCTGGTAAAACGTTCCAGTCTTGTAAGAATTCTCTCCTGGACCATAGCTCTTGCACCCCACCATCTGTCTTCATACAGATAAAGTACATCATCGCCCCCCTGCAGATACCTCTCCTCTTCTTCACATTCATCTTTGCATCCCATTTTTGGTGCAGGAACAAGATGAATGATAAAATTATTGTCGGGGAAGAAAAAAGAATTCCCATACTCATTGAACTGAATATAGGACGAGTCCAAAAAACTCCTGAAACTATTTATGAAAGTGCTCTCCATTGATGGCTACACATATATGCAAAACTCATACAAATATAATTATAAAATGGCTTAGTCTGTTATTATTGGAGAGTTCTTTGTATCTTTGCAAATATGAAAAGTTACAGCAAAGCATATTACATTCTGGCCATTGCATTTGTCCTTCTTTTTTTGGGGAATCTGGTGTATGGATCTATAAACATCCCCATAAAAGATGTTTTCAACATTCTTTTGGGTGGACAGGGTGAAAAGGATGCGTGGGAACTTATAATTTTAAATACAAGGTTGCCTCAATGCATAACTGCACTGTTGGCTGGTGCAGGACTGGCAATAAGCGGATTGTTGCTGCAGACGCTGTTCAGAAATCCATTGGCCGGGCCATCAATCTTG
>JAFYMJ010000332.1 GCA_017556665.1 Bacteroidales bacterium | reverse complement strand
TTAAATCTGTATACCATAACCGTAAATTTTTATAGCAATATGCCATTTATCACTTCCAAAGTTACAATTTTTTATCTAAATTTACAACCTGTATGGAGACACAAAAAACAGCTATTCCAGATTGTTTTAAAAGCATTTCAGAGCCTTCTGCCGGCCTTTTTAAAGACAACGGCAGCAAGTTCCTTGCTTTTGCGTATCCTGTTACCACAGAAGAAGAGATCAAAACCATAATCCAACAGCTTAAAAAAGAGTATTTTGATGCCAGACATCATTGCTACGCATACAGGCTGGGGCACACTGGTGCCATATGGAGAATGAACGATGACGGGGAGCCATCCTCTACAGCCGGAAGGCCAATTTACGGCCAAATTTTGTCGGCTGAGCTAAGTGATATTCTTGTTGTGGTTGTAAGGTATTTTGGGGGTATAAAACTTGGAGTCCCCGGGCTTATAAGAGCATACAAAACATCCACTGCAGATGCAATTGCCAATGCAAACATTATTGAAAAGATTGCTACAGAAACTTTTACAATTGTTTTTGATTACCTGCAGATGAATACCGTAATGAAAAAGCTAAAAGATATGGCTCTTACCCCATCAAACCAACAATTTGATTTGAACTGCACCCTGCAAGTGAGCGTAAGGCTAAATTCAATACCATCTTTTTTGGAAGCTTTTGATAAAGTTGAAGGATGCAGGATAGAGAAGCCTAACACAGAAATAAACATTTAATAATAACATATATGCCAAAAAGTCTTATTTCTATTCACGATTTTACAAAAGAAGAAATTCTTCACATCCTAGATGTTGCACAAGAATTTGAGCAAAATAAATGTCAGAATTTTTTAAGCGACAAAGTTATTGCAACACTCTTCTTTGAACCTTCCACCAGAACCAGACTTAGTTTTGAGACTGCAGCAAACAGACTTGGCGCCAGAGTTATTGGATTTTCAGATGCAGGAAACACAAGTGTAAGTAAAGGCGAGACTCTTAAGGATACAATAAAAATGGTATCCAACTACGTAGATTTGATAATAATGCGACACCCGTTGGACGGAAGTGCCAGATACGCATCAGAGGTAGCATCTGTTCCGGTAATCAATGCAGGTGACGGAGCTAACCAACACCCTTCACAAACACTTTTGGACCTGTACACAATAAGACAGACACAAGGCAAACTAACAGATATAAACATAAATATGGTGGGAGACCTTAAGTATGGCAGAACAGTTCACTCACTGCTTCAGGCAATGTCACACTTCTCCCCTAAATTTACCTTTACTGCTCCCGACGAACTTAAAATGCCAGATGAGTACAAAGATTTTCTGGACAGAAAAGGGATCCCTTATAAAGAGGAAACAGCTATGGAGGGAAATATCAACGATTGCGATATCCTATACATGACACGCGTACAACAGGAGCGTTTTACAGACCCTATGGAGTACGAGAAGGTAAAGAATACATATAGCCTTACAGCATCTATGCTTAAAGATGCCAAACCAAACATGAAAATTCTGCACCCACTTCCAAGAGTTACAGAGATCAGTCAGGATGTTGATGATACCCCATTCGCATATTTCTTTAAACAAGCAGAAAATGGAGTATATATCAGAATGGCCATTATAGCATATTTATTAGGATACAGATAAACCGGAATAAAATTATTCACTATGGAAAAAGAGATAAAAGAACTAAAGGTAAATGCCATTAAGAATGGCACAGTTCTGGACCATATTCCAGCTGACCAATTATTTAGAGTAATTAAGATTCTGGAACTTGACAGCTGTAAAAACCAGATTACATTTGGAACAAACCTTGACAGCAAAAGGATGGGCAAGAAAGCAATAATAAAAATTGCCGACAAATTCTTTGAGCCTGAGGAAATAAACAGGATAGCACTTATAGCTCCAGACACCAAAATAAACATAATTAAAGATTTTGAGGTGGTTGAAAAGAAGATTATAAGTGTTCCAGACCATATCAGCGGCATAGTTAAATGCGCCAATCCAAAATGCATTACCAACCACCAGCCTATAACTACACAATTCACCTCAATTTATGAGCATGGCAAGTTGGAACTCCACTGCAGATATTGCGAGAAGAATACAAATTCAGAGGAGTTAAGAATTATAATGTAAACCTTGTATTACTATTAGGATTTGTAATAAAATTTACATATCTTGCAATAAGATATAATTAAAAGAACAAAAAACACAAAACTTTATGAAAGCATATAACTTTAACGCAGGTCCTTGCGTATTACCTAAGCAAGCTATTGAGTCTGCAATTGCAGCAATTCAAGATTTTGACAACACCGGAATAGGTATCTTGGAAATTTCTCACCGCACACCGGGCTGGGAAAGAATTATGGCAGAGACAGAGCAACTTTGGAGAGAGTTGCTTAATATTCCAGAAGATTATGCAGTAATGTTCTTGGGTGGTGGTGCTTCTACCCAATTCTTTGAAGTTCCTGCAAACCTTCTAAACAAAAAAGCTGCATATCTTCAAACAGGCGTATGGGCTAAGAAGGCCATTAAAGAGGCTAAATTCTACGGCGAGGTAGAGGTTGTAGCATCATCTGAAGATAAAACATATTCATACATTCCTAAAGGATATACAATTCCTACAGATGTTGATTACTTCCATATCACAACAAACAATACCATTTATGGTACAGAAATCCACGAAGATATGGATTGCCCAGTTACATTGGTTGCAGATATGTCATCAGACATTATGAGCCGTCCTGTAGATGTAACAAAATATGGTCTTATTTATGGTGGTGCACAAAAGAATGTAGGTCCAGCAGGTGTTACATTTGTGATTGTAAGAAAAGACTTGTTGGGTAAAGTTGACCGCAAAATCCAAACTATGGTAGACTACAGAACTCACTATACAGAAGAGGCTAAAAACAGATCTATGTTCAATACCCCTCCAGTATTCCCAATCTTTGTAATGCACGAGACACTTAAATGGGTTAAAGAGCAAGGTGGTGTAGAGGCTATGTACAAAATTAACAAAGCTAAAGCAGAACTGCTATATAACGAGATTGACAGAAACTCATTATTTGTTGGCACAGCAGCCAAAGAAGACCGTTCACTAATGAATGTATGCTTTGTTATGGCTCCTGGTAAAGAGGCCCTTCAAGATGAGTTTATGACATTTGCAAAAGGCAAAGGTATGGTAGGTATTAAAGGTCACCGTTCAGTTGGTGG
>JAFYMJ010000331.1 GCA_017556665.1 Bacteroidales bacterium | reverse complement strand
TGTTCCCATCTCTGGCTGCCAAGAGAATCCAATGGAAGGTGTAACCATATGTCTTATGGCCTTTAGTGCAGCATTCTTGTTTTTCTTGCCAAACTGGAATATTCCGTACAATCTGGTATTGATTGAAAGACCTGCAGAAAAATTCTGTGTTACACCAAATTTGCTGAAAGGATCAGACTGGATAGTCTCAACTTTCTGTGTCTGTTCATTGAATACTTTCTTTATATCGGAGAAGTACCAGTTCATTCCATATGATATTGATGGAGATATCTGAATATATTTAAGAAGGGTGAATGATGGCAAAGAGATACTAAAGTTGTGCCTCATACCATTTTTCATTTTCTTAAAGAACTGGTCTGTACCAAAATCACTGGATCTGAAATTCATCTTGTTCTCAAACGTTGTATTGTAGTTAAAGGCAAAGGATTCGTAGAATTTCTCTTTTCCTACTCTTACTTTTCGTTTGAACGGATATATTCTGTTAACTGTAAATGTTATGTTAGGCAAAGAAACAGAATATGAACTGTCTCTTGAGTTTTGGCTATGGAGCGCATTCACCGATAAACTGAATGGTGTTCCCAGCCATGTCTTACCAAATGATATTGAAGATGATATCTGGTTGTTCAGTGCTGTCTGTATATTTGTCTCGTTGTTGTACTTGTTGTATGATGGAGTTGTAAAGTTGACAGATGCTCTGAACGAAACACCTGGTCTGGCTTTAGGATCCAAGGCGTGAGACCATTGCAAAGAGAAGTTCTTGGTCTGGAAAAAATCTGGTTGCCCTTTTTCTCCTGTCTGGTCATTCTGGTATATGAATGTAAAGTTTCCGTTGTATCTGTACCTTTTCTTGTATCTTGATGTCAATTGCACGCCCCACGAACCCATAGTGTACAGGTCTCCTGTTGCTGCAATATCAAAATGCTCACCCAATACAAAATAGTATCCAAAGCCTCTGGCATAGAAGCCTCTGGCCTGTTCTTCTCCCCAAGTAGGGAACAATATTCCACTCGACCGCTTTTCATTAAGTTTAGGAACAAAGCCAAAAGGAAGGGCAAATGGAGTTGGAACGTCTTCAATTACAACATATGCAGGACCAAAAACAGTCTTGTTACCGTTGTCCATAACTTTGGCTGTTGTCATTTGCAAATAGAAGTGTGGCTCCGGGCAGTCACAGGTTGTATATTTACCCTTTGATATGTTAAAGGAATTGTCTGGCATCTTTTTAATGTAGTTGCCGTGCAGGATTCCCTCTCCCTCTTGGGTTATCATATTCCTTATTTTGGCTTTCTGGCTCTCAAAATTATAATAGACACTCTCCATCTCGTAAGATGAATTTCCCTGAGTCATTACAGGAGAACCTATTATGTTTCCCGATGTATCTTTTAACCCCTTTGCAAATACAGTCTTGGAATCCACATCATATGCCATATATTCAGATGAGATGGAGATATCTTTATATTTCACCGATACATCTCCATAATAATAGATCATCTTTTTGCCATCCCAATCCTCAACAATTGAGTCTCTGGCTTGTGAGAATACCGGTAATTCCAAAGTACCGGCTCTCTCTATAGAATCTTTGTTAAAGGTAGTAGAGTCAGATGCAACTGTAAGTGAATCAGTTTTTAACAACGGGATAGAGTCTTGTTTTACCAATAGAGTATCCTGATGCGTATACAAATTGCTCCCGGCAGACTTATTGAATGGAATAAGCATAAGTGCTGCCAATGTTAGAGTGTTGAATATGTATTTTATATATCTGTTGTGCATCTATTGGTGCCTATTGGGATTTGCCAAATTATATTGACTATTTATCTAATAATTTGTAATTTTGCAAAACGCAAATGTAATATTTTTTTTGCAACTAATATGCCGCTGTTTTTTAAACTGAGAAATATTATTTGTTTTTTTGTACTCTTTGCAACACTTCCTCTCTTTGTCCAAGGGCAGGAAATATCCTCATCTACAATGTTTAAGACAGTTGTCATAGATGCAGGACATGGGGGAAAAGACCCTGGTTGCATTAGCGCAAACAGAAAATATTACGAGAAAAATATAACACTTTCGGTAGCTTTAAAGTTAGGTGCTCTAATAAAGAAAGAGTATC
>JAFYMJ010000330.1 GCA_017556665.1 Bacteroidales bacterium | reverse complement strand
TCTCCTTGCATTATCCATTCACTTGTGTAGTGAAGTCTGCTGCTGTATCCATTTACAATACCATCTCTGTATCTTAATCCTTGTACAATTTTGCAAAGTGATTGGTAGTCTGTTGCTCCATTTTTTGCATTAAGTGCCATGGCAAGGCAACTTTCAACAAAAAGGATACAATCTGTTTCACCTATGTTCACTATCAATTTTTCTGGAACAGTTTCCAATGTACCGGCAACATATGGCTCATTTACCCTCATAAGTGCGGCAGCAATTATAAGTTCACTGGTTGAAGCCCCTTTTTCTGCCATCTCTTTAAGTTTAGGGGCAATTTTTGAATAATTAGCTGCACTTTTTTCTTCTACACTTTGAGCAAAGGAGAATACTGGAGTCAATGCAATTAATGCAATAATTAGAATGGAAATGTATTTTTTCATATGATTTATATTTTCATAACTACTAAAATACAAAAAAAACTAATAGATATGCTCTATTAGTTTCTTTTGTTTTAGATTTTATCAAATTTAAAGGACAATACACCAGTTGTGTGTATCCTCAACCTCTCCATGTTGGATAGCAAGAATCTGTTTGTAAAGTTTCAGTGATTTCTCACCACATTTGGTTGGATCTCCAAATGTATATCTTTTACATTCTTGACCGCAGATTGTAGGCTTGTCATCTACAATTCCTACAGGTGTAATTACTACTGCAGTACCACACTCTCCAACCTCATCAAATTGGGCAAGCTCCTCAACTGGAACTTTTCTTCTTTCCACCTCCATACCAAGGTCTTTTGCAACTTGCTCAAGACTTTTGTTTGTAATTGATGGAAGTACAGTATTGCTGTCAACTGTTACGTATGTGTTGCCTTTAATTGCAAAGAAGTTGGAAGAAGAGAATTCATCTATGTATTTATGCTCTTTAGGATCTAAATACAATACTCCTTTATATCCCTCTTTAGCAGCCTCTTTTCCTGCTTTTAGAGACATGGCGTAGTTACCACCAACTTTATATGAACCACTGCCGTTTGGTGCAGCTCTATCATATTCTCTTGCAATAACTGTTTTTACAGGCTCATTTATACTGCCTGCATAAGCACCTACAGGACTCACCATTATCATAAACAATGCATCCTCTGGAGATTTAACCCCTAATTGAGGTCCAAATCCAATTAGTGTAGGTCTTATATAAAGTGAGGCACCGCTTCCATATGGTGGAATAAATTCCTGGTTTTCAAGAACAACTTGTTTAACCATTTCAATGAATTGTTCAACACTTGGTGCTGCTATGCCAAGATATTCTGCAGATCTTTGCATTCTTTTGGCATTCTCATCTGGTCTAAAGATTCTTATCTCACCATTTTTTCCTCTAAAAGCTTTCAAACCTTCAAAACACTCAACTCCATAATGCAAAGAGGCAGCATATGAATTGATGGTTATGTTATCGTCGGCTGAGCTAATTACCGGACCCCATTGGCCATTCTGGTAATACATTTTTACAATTGTGTTGGTTTTCATATAGGCAAAACCTAGTTTGCCCCACTCTATATTTGCCATATTACACTAAAAATTCAAATAAATCATTATTGTCATTAAGGTATTGGTATGCAAATCCTTTCTCTTCCATCCTCTCTATCAATGAATCAAAATTCTTTGGATCAGTCACCTCAATACCAATTATCGCAGGCCCCATTTCTTTATTGATTTTT
>JAFYMJ010000329.1 GCA_017556665.1 Bacteroidales bacterium | reverse complement strand
TATGCCAATGTTAAGGAGTCAGGTTACAGAAGTTTACAATAAAGTAAAAAAAGAGATTCTAAGCACACTATCCACAACAAGGGAGAGCAAAAATGTAACACAGTACATATTTGTAAATTATATGTTCTTTAAAGGGCTTGTAATCAACAGAAGAATTCCAAGCAAACACCTTTCGGTTGCTTTGTGCACACCCAAAAAGTTAAAGGAACATATAACTGCTCCTACCCGTAAAATAGTTTGCATAAACGATGTCAAGCTTAGTGAAGAAAAATTCAACACTTTAAAGAATGTTGCAATAGAATCTTTTGAGACAAGATTCCCACAGAAAAGCAAATTTGAGAAATAAGATAAATTATATTGACATGAACAATAAAAAAGGTTTTGAGAAGAATTTTTATATAGCTGTAATAATGGAGTTCTTTGAGAGAGGAGCATATTATGGAGTCCTTTCTGTTCTCTCTGTATATCTTGTACTTAGCTCAGCCGACGGAGGTTTGGGATTTTCAAAGACACAGGCTGGTACAATAATGGGAACAATTCAGCCACTCCTATATTTTCTTCCCATTATAGCAGGTGCCATTGCAGACAGATATGGCTACAGGAGAATCCTTTTCTTTGCATTTACCTGCATTACCGGAGGTTATATCCTTACAGCCATCACAGAATCATACATACCAGTCTTTGCTTCACTTTTACTTATGGCATGTGGAGCAGGATTCTTTAAACCAGTTATATCGGGAACAATAGCAAAATCTACAACAAAAGAGAATTCTGCACTTGGATTTGGAATCTTTTACTGGTCTATAAATCTTGGTGCATTCCTTGTTCCATTGATTCTTGTCCCTTATTTGAAATCTTTTGGATACAACTACATTTTCTATATGGCTGCAATTGCAGGATGTATCCTTATGCTAATCAATACATTCCTATACAAAGAACCAAAAAGCAATGAAGAAGAGGGGACAGAGAAGAAATCTATAGGAAAAATGCTTGTAGGAATAGTTGAAGTACTTAAAGACTACAGGTTCATTCTCCTTATCTTCCTGTACTCAGGATTCTGGATTCTTTATTTTCAGATGTATGGAACTGTGTTATGGTATCTGAATGACCATGTAGACATGACCCCAATAAATAATGGTGTAAACTCATTCCTTGCTCTGTTTACAGAAAATCCTTCATGGAAATTTGATGTGGAACATGTTACAGTAATAAACGCAGGAGTTATCATTTGCCTTCAGCTTATTGTCTCAAAACTATTGCAGAAGGCCCCTGCCCTACCTACAATGATATTGGGTATAGGATTAGGTACATTAGGAATGTTTGTTCTTAGCTTGTCATCTTCTGCATGGATCTTTATAATAGGATTGGTTATTTTCACCCTTGGAGAAATGACAACTCATCCAAAATTCCTGTCATATATAGGTATGATTGCTCCAGCCGACAAAAAAGCGCTATATATGGGATACTCATTCCTATATGGCGTTATAGGCAGCTCAATAGGCTCTTTCTTGGGTGCCAATCTGTATGTAAAATATATAGATGAACTTGGCAAACCAGATGTATTGTGGATAATATTTACCTTTATAGGAATTATAAGTATTATTGGTCTGATTTGCTACAACAGATTTATTGCAAAAAAGAAATAGAATTACAAGACAAGAAAAAAGGGTAACCCCAAAAAAATGGGTTGCCCTTTTTCATATACTACCTATTCCCAATTCCACTATTGTGGCACATTGATGTTACATTACGGATTGGTGTGGAATGTTGAGGATTGTAAAAGAGAATTAAAACATCTTCTTTTTCCTGAAAATTACATATGCTATACCAACAGACATTAGCATAACCCCAACTATAATCAAGAAATCAAACCAACCTCCAAATATTGGCAAACCAACGTTCATACCAAATATACCGGATATAAGTGTTGGAGGCATAAACATTAGTGAAACATATGCCAACACTTTCATAATCTTGTTCTGATCCAAATTAATAAGACCCAGAACGGTGTTCTGCAAATACTCCAGTCTTTCAAAATTAAAGTTGGTATGGTTAAGCAGTGAGGCAATATCCTTAATTAGAACATTAAGTTTTGTATGAACGTCTCTAGGGAATTTGTCACTCTTTAGAATTGAAGAAATCATTCTTTGCTTATCAATGATATTCTCCCTAACCATCATTGTATTCTCTTGCAACTGGTTAATATCCAAAAGGAAATCTTCACTCACATCCTCACCTGTACTTACTCGCTTGCTGAATTGTGCAATTTCTTTTGCCATAAGCTCAATCATATCTGCATCCAGGTCAATTCTATTTTCAAGAATTGATACTAGAATGTGATATCCTGTAGGGAACAATTTGTATGAATTGCCTATTCTACGTTGAAGATCTGTAAAGGTTCTTAATGGGACTTGTCTTATTGTTACAAGAATACCTTCAGATATAATGAATGAAACTGCTTCCAGATTATATTCGTCGGGACCAGGAATAAGAAAGTTTGTATTGGCAAAAATTGTAGTATCCGTTTCTGAATATCTTGATGAACTCTCAATCTCCTCTGCCTGTGCCCTACTCTGTAATGTTGTTTCCAAAAATGCCTCAACCGCACGTTTTTCGTCGCCAGACGGCTCAAACAAGTCTATCCATAAAACATCATCAAAACCCAACTCCTCAAGTAAAGTCAGATTCTTATCACAAACTATTTGTCCTTTTGATTTGAAGAATATCTCAATCATAGAATGCTACAATTAGTTAGTCCACAACAAGGCAAATTTAAGAAAAAAATATGTGTTCTACAAGAATACGGATACCAATTATTATAAGAATTATACCTCCAAAAAGCTCGGCTTTCTTTCCTATAATTTTAGAAAAGGCCAAACCTCCAGCTATTCCCAAGATAGAAGCCAAAGCTGTAACAATAAAAGTAACAGCATATGTAAATAGGATTTTAGGGAGTTGAAATGGGAAAACCGAAAGAGAGAAGCCAACAGCAATTGCATCTATGCTTGTTGCTATGGACATTAAAACCAATGTCTTTTGATTTAGCAGATTTATACTCTTGTCTTCATCTGACTTTGAGAACGAAGATATAACCATTTTACCTCCCAAATACAACAAGATAAAAAATGCTATCCAGTGGTCCCACTCACCAATATAATTGATGAGACTCTCACCAATAAAAAGGCCCAACAAAAGGAGTGTTGCCTGAAAAAAAGCAAAGGAGGCAATGATTTTTGCCTCCTTAAACTTAGAAATATTTTTTAATGACATACCTCCCACAGCAGATACAGCAAAGGTATCGGCAGAAAGGGAAATTGCAAGAATCAACAACTCAATGTATGTCATTTCAAATGTTATTTTCTTTTAAATGCCAATAGGCCCAAGAAAGTCAAACCTGCACAAACTGCAATTAGAGAGAAACCAAAGCTGAATACATAGTTCTCAATAATGAAACAGATAACAGGCGATGCAATACATATAGCTGGTACAACTTTATCAACTGTATTCATTTTGGTAAGGATACCAAACATAAACAGACCTAGAAGAGGACCATAAGTGTAAGATGCAATTTGATATACCATATTGATAACAGCATCATTCTTTAGGATATTGAAGAAGAAAATCAATACAACAAACAATACTGCCATCAAACAAGTAACTCTCATTCTCACACTGCTCTTTTTCTTCTCGTCCCAACCTTTCTTCTCAATACCAATAATATCAATACATGTAGAAGTAGTTAGAGAAGTAAGTGCATTTGCACAAGTAGGATAAGCCGCAGAAATCAATCCAACAAAGAAGATTACACCTACTACTGGACCTAATGTTAAAGCTACAGTAGGGAATATCTTGTCTGGCTCTGGTGCACCGGCAGCATTAAGGATACCTGAAATAATCTCTGGATT
>JAFYMJ010000328.1 GCA_017556665.1 Bacteroidales bacterium | reverse complement strand
TGATAACAAATTCCAATCTTTGGGCAATTTGTACAGGGTAACAATTTATCATAATACCCTTTTCCCCTGCCAGGTCTATTGCACTCTTTATCAAAGGCAACACCTGGTATAATTGCAAGGTCTATCTCATTTGGGTCAACTGTCTCTTCCTGGTTTGGCTCAAGAATATTCATATACCCAACACTTAACTTTCCAGGAATATACTCTTTTAATATAAGGATATCTCCAGTTACAACTGGAAGTACAATCCTTTTACCCGCTTCTTTAAGGGTAAATAAAAGGGATGTCTGTACTTCGTCGGGAAGGGAATTATAGATAAGAATAGTTTGGGATGACTTGATCTGCTCCAGTTGCATTACTTTTCTACAAATAATTGAAGAGATAAAATCCAGCTCATTTGAGCCATATAAAAGCTTCTTTTGCCTAATCTCTTTTCTAATAGATTTCTTTTGTTCAATTATCTGCATAAAGTATTTTAATATTAACTAATTAAAACTATTTTTGCACCAGAATATTGAATACAAATTTAACAAAATTATAACATATGAAAACACTAAAATTATTTGCATTGGCAGCCATTTCAATTATGGCAGTTGCTTGCGGAAGCAACAATACTAACAAAGAGGCTGAGCACAAATGTTCAGGTGAGCATAACCCACTTGCAGGTGAATGGGTAAGTGCAGATTCTACAGGATTGATTCTTACAAATTGTGGTAAAGCTAAAGCAATTAACATTGATTCTCTTCTATTAGAGGCTTATAAAGTTGATTCTTTAGGATTTACTCTAACTGGTAAAGTTGTATCAAATGGTGATACTACCAATTTTGCAGAGACATATACAATTGCTCCAGACACTAATAATCTTATCCTTCTTAAAGATGGTTCAATTGCTTGGTGTCTAAGCCGTCCAAACGCAAAATGCACAGATGAGAACTGTACACATGATCATGGTGCAGAGGCTGCTGAGCACAAACATTGTGAGCACAAATGCACTGGCGACCACAAAGAGGGTGAGCACAAATGTTCTGGTGAGCATAAAGAGGGTGAGCACAAATGTACTGGCGACCACAATCATGGTGAGCACCAATGTTCTCATAAATAAGAATAAACCTTAAATATATAAACCAAAAGGCAACCCAAGCAATTAAGCAAGGGTTGCCTTTCTTATTTTACTCATTCTAGAATTTAGCTTTTGAGATTCTCTGTTTTAAGAAAATTTTGAACTCTTCACTCCCAATAACTTCTATATCATCCAACAATCCAAGTACAAATCTCCCCACCCCTTCATAACTGCATACATCAAGATCCAGAATATAATATCTTGAATCATTATTATCTGTGTGTTCAACCAGATGCTTTTCGGCCAAGGGAAATTCCTCCTTTAAAAGAGATGCAGCTTTTACCCCCAATTTAAGTTTGACATTAAATTTATTAAAGCCATGCATCCTAAAAATATCTATATACCCTTTCTTGTGTTGGGATTCATATTCCCACTCTTTATCAAGAATTTCAACTCCCCCTATTCTTGAGACTTTAAATGTTTTTGTTTCTCCCGACGAAATCTCATATGCCCACAACTGGATATAATTTGTTGTGAAACCTATTGGCTCTACCAATCTGTCGGTAGTAGTCTTGCTGTTGGCAGAGGTGTAATCTTTTAGTATAACTTGCTGACGTAATTCTATTGCATCTACCAATGAATTTACATTCTTAGCATTACTCCCTTTTACAACACTGTCGGCAATAATTTTATAATTGTATACAGAATATAGTTTTGACTTGAGATTCTGCTTTAGAATGTTATTTTCATCAATACTCTCTATTGCATTTTTAAGGATATACGCCTCTTCCTCTGTAAAGTGTACCAGTTCAGAGATCTCTTTAAAATACTTTGATTCTCTGTCTAGTCTGAATCTTCCGTCAGAATTCTTTTTTATAAGGAACCCGGCATTTCTAAAGGTATCAATATATCTGTAAATAGTCCTTGGAGACATTTCAAGCTTATTGCTCAACTGCTCAATGGTATATTT
>JAFYMJ010000039.1 GCA_017556665.1 Bacteroidales bacterium | reverse complement strand
GGTGGTACAGGATTTATTCCAGGACCTTTCGGATGCGGTAAAACAGTGCTTCAACACGCAATTGCAAAACAAGGAGAGGCTGATGTAATCATTATGGCTGCCTGCGGTGAGCGTGCTAACGAGGTTGTAGAGATTTTTGCTGAGTTCCCAGAGTTGGTTGACCCAAGAACAGGCAGAAAGCTTATTGAAAGAACCACTATTATCTGTAACACATCAAACATGCCGGTAGCAGCCCGTGAGGCATCTGTATATACAGCCATGACAATTGGAGAGTACTACAGAGCTATGGGACTTAAGGTGCTTCTTCTTGCAGACTCAACATCAAGATGGGCTCAGGCATTAAGAGAGATGTCCAACAGAATGGAGGAGCTTCCTGGTGCCGATGCATTCCCTGTAGACCTTCCTGCAATTATATCTAACTTCTATTCAAGAGCAGGTATTGTTAAACTTAACAATGGAAGTACAGGTTCTGTTACATTCATAGGAACTGTATCTCCAGCAGGTGGTAACCTTAAAGAGCCTGTAACCGAGTCTACAAAGAAAGCGGCAAGATGCTTCTATGCATTGAATCAGGCCAGAGCAGACAGAAAGAGATACCCAGTTGTTGACCCTATTGACTCATATTCAAAATATCTTGAGTACCCAGAGATTATGGAGTATTTGAACAGCACTGTAAATCCAAAATGGGTAGAGAGAGTAAATTACGCCAAAAACCTTATTCTAAGAGGTAAAGAGGCTTACGAGCAAATCAATATCTTGGGTGATGATGGTGTTCCAATGGAGTATCATATGAGATATTGGAAGAGTGAACTTGTAGACTTTATTATTTTGCAACAGGATGCATTTGACTCTATTGATGCCAACTGTCCTATGGAAAGACAAGAGTTTATGTTAAACCTTGTACTTGACGTATGCGATAAAGCCATCAATTTTGAGACATTTGAGGATTGCGCAGCATACTATAAAAACATTATTAACATTTTGCGCCAAATGAACTACTCTGTATATAAGAGTGAAGACTTTAACAAGTATCTTGAGCAAATTAAAAACATATTACAATAATGACAACTAAAGCATTTCAAAGAGTATATACACAACTAGAGGCCATTACAAAGGCTACTGTTGCCCTAAAGGCGCAAGGTGTATCTAATGATGAACTTGCTACTGTAGATGGAAGATTGGCTCAAGTTGTTAAGATAAAAGGTGATTTGATTACCTTACAGGTATTCTCTGGTACAGAGGGAATTCCAACAAATTCAGAGGTCGTTTTCTTTGGTGAACCACCAGCATTGAACGTAAGTGAACAACTTGCAGGAAGATTCTTTAATGCATATGGAGATCCTATTGATAATGGTCCAAAAGTGGAAGGAGAAAAAAGGTTCATTGGTGGCCCAAGCGTTAACCCATATAAGAGAAAACAACCATCTCAGCTTATCCCTACAGGTATTGCTGGTATTGACTTGAACAACACTCTTGTATCGGGACAAAAAATTCCTTTCTTTGCAAACCCAGACCAACCATATAACCAGGTTATGGCAAATGTGGCTCTAAGAGCAGATGTTGACAAAATTATTCTTGGCGGTATGGGTCTTACAAACGATGACTATC
>JAFYMJ010000327.1 GCA_017556665.1 Bacteroidales bacterium | reverse complement strand
AACTTTAACTTTACCTTTCCAGATAGAAACCATATTGGCCTCCATAGATTCTCTTATTGGTTTAAAGATAAATTCGCCAGCTCTGGCAAGTCCTCCAAACACAACAATTGCCTCAGGAGCGCTGAATGCAACAAAATCTGCGAATGACTCACCAAGTTTATTTCCAGTGTACTCAAACACTTTTAGTGCAATTGCATCACCTTTTTGTGCTGCTTCAAATACATCTTTTGAGGTAATCTCTTTAACCTCTCTAAGTAAACTTGGCTCATCTGAATTCTCTAACCATTCTTTAGCAGTTTTTGCAACTCCAATGGCAGAACAGTATGCCTCAAGACAACCGGTTTTACCACATCCGCAAGGACGTCCGTTAACTCTCTCAGATGTTACGTGACCAAGTTCGCCTGCAAAGCCATCGTGTCCGTATACAAGCTCACCATTTATAATGATTCCACTGCCTACACCAGTACCTAAGGTAATCATTATAAAGTTTTTCATTCCTTTAGCTGCACCATATTTCATCTCTCCAACAGCAGCTGCATTAGCATCGTTGGTAATGGTAACAGGGATATTGTTAAGGTTTTCTGATACCTCTTTAGCCAAATATACTGTAATACCTTTTGCCCAAGCCAAGTTTGCAGCGTCCTCAATTGTACCGGTATAATAGTTTCCGTTAGGTGCTCCAATTCCAATACCTTGAATGTTTTCAAAACCTACCTCTTTGGCAAGCTCTTGAATAGTGTCACAGATTGATTTTATAAAAATACTGGCCTCTCCAGCTTCATATTTTGATGTTATAACTGTTTGGACAATAATTTTACCTTCTCTGTCTACAATTCCAATTTTTGTTGTTTGTCCTCCAATATCAACACCAACAACGTAATTTTTCTCCATAATCACACTTTTTATCAATTATTCTGTAGGGATATCTTTGTTCACGTTCTTTGAACCGATAAGTGCATAGAACAATAAGTAGCCAAATCCTGCTACAACTACCCAGTAGCTTGTTACATAAGAAGTCATATCTGCAACAAAACCTTGGATTGCAGGTAGAATACCACCACCGCATACCATTACCATAAAGATACCTGATGCAGCTGCAGTATATTTGCCAAGACCCTCTACTGCAAGGTTAAATATGCCACCCCACATTACAGATGTACATAAACCGCAAAGGATAAGGAACATAATGCTTACAGGTACATTTACAAGACCAAAAGAAATATCTGATTGGAATACAGGCATCATAACTTTAACATCTGTTGGGCACATGATCGCTCCAATAACTAATGCAATACCTACTGTACTTACAAATGTAAGCATTGCTTTACTTGATACTTTTGCTCCAACAACTCCACCAACCAATCTGCCAATAAGCATAAGGAACCAGTATGTACCTACCAAACTTCCTGCAACAGTAGGATCAATTTGCAACTCTTGTGTAATGAAAAGATTTCCAATGTTAGGAATTCCAACCTCTACACCCACATAAATGAAGATTGCAATAATACCTAATACAAAGTGTCTGAAAGACATTGCACTGTATTTGCTTTTCTCTTTTGGTGTATTTTCTGCACTTTGGTAGTTTGGCTCAGGTATGTTTGAAAGGGCCAAAACAACAAATGCAACTGCAAAAATACCCATTGCTATAAATAGGGCAGGCTCTGCATTTGCAAGTGTTCTTGCAGACTCATTTGAACCCATAAGATAACCCACAAGAACAGGAACTATTGTAGCTCCAGTAGAGTTACATGCACCTGCAAACTGAATAAGCTGATTACCTTTGTTACCGCCACCTCCAAGAGTGTTCAGCATTGGGTTAACTACTGTGTTAAGCATACACATAGAGAAGCCAGAAATGAATGCGCCAGTAAGGTAGATTCCAAAGCTTTCTGCTTTTCCCGACAAAAATGTAATGCCTACTCCCGCAAATCCAATTACAACAGCAAGTAGAGCAGTTTTTTTGTATCCAATCTTTTGAAGCATATAACCTGCAGGAATACCCATACATGCATATGCAATAAAGTTGGCAAAGTTCCCCAACTGAGACAAGAAGTCACTGGCCTCAAACTGATTTTTAATAATTACTCCAAACGGATTTTGTAATCCTGTTACAAACGCAATCGAAAAGAATAATGCAAACATTATTGCAATAGGCAATGCGTAATTTTTTGTAGTGTTTTCCATTAGTTGATATTTTAGTTGTTTTTATTCAAGAGTTATTTTTAGCAAATTTAGTT
>JAFYMJ010000038.1 GCA_017556665.1 Bacteroidales bacterium | reverse complement strand
GGAAGAGAACAAGGGTGATATGGTAAAATGTGCAGAAAAACTTGTGCAATTGCTAAAAGAGGCAGGTGCAGATAGGGCAGATGTTTACCAGACTGCAGGACATCCTGTTGTGTTTGGCGAGAAGATTATAGATGCATCTCTTCCAACTGTTCTTGTTTATGGTCACTATGATGTGCAGCCAGTAGATCCTATCTCTTTGTGGAAATCGCAACCATTCGAACCTGAAATCAGAGATGGTGCAATTTACGCCAGAGGTGCAAATGATGACAAAGGACAGCTGTTTATGCATGTTAAGGCCTTTGAGTATCTTGTAGGAGAGAACAAATTGCGTCATAACATAAAATTCATTTTGGAGGGCGAAGAGGAGATTGGTTCACCATCTTTGGCTGCTTGGGCAAAAGAGCATAAAGAGATGTTGGCTTGTGATGTGATTCTGGTTTCAGATACAACTATGATATCAGAGAAAGTTCCTAGCATCAATTGCGGTATGCGTGGTTTGGCATATGTTGAGGTTGAGGTAACCGGACCTAATAAAGATTTGCACAGCGGTCATTATGGTGGAGCTGTAGAGAATCCTATCAATGCATTGTGCAGTATGATTGACTCACTTATAGATGAGAAAGGTCATATTACAGTAGAGGGATTCTATGATAATGTAATAGAGCTGAGTGCAGAGGACAGAGCTATGTTTGCAAGAGCTCCGTTTGATATGAAAGAGTACAAGGAGTCTTTGGATATAGAGGAGGTAAAAGGAGAGGAGGGTTACTCTACGCTTGAGAGAACAGGTATAAGACCATGTCTTGATGTAAATGGTATTTGGGGCGGATATATTGGTGAGGGTGCAAAAACTGTCCTTCCATCTGTAGCACATGCAAAGATTTCAATGAGACTTGTTCCAAATCAGACTTGTGATGAGATTGCCCAGAAGTTTGAGAAGCATTTCTTAAAGATAGCTCCTAAAACTGTTAAGGTAAAGGTTATACCTCACCATGGTGGTAATGGATTCCTGATGCCAATTTCTTCGCCTGCATATAAAGCTGCGGCAAAGGCAATAGAGGAGGTATATGGAATTGAGCCGGTACCAAGCCGTGGTGGTGGAAGTATTCCAATTCTGGCAGATTTGCAGAATATCCTTAATGTAAATCCGTTGTTGATGGGTTTTGGATTGGAAAGAGATACAATCCACTCTCCAAATGAGAGTTATTTATTGAGCCAGTTCCGTAAAGGAATGGAGTCTATTGCATTATTCTACAAATACTATTAAGAGATGAACTATAGTCAGTTATACGAGCAAATCAAAAAGAAAGGGAGCTTTCTTTGCGTAGGTCTTGATTCAGATCCTGCACTTTTTCCAGAGTGTGTAAAAGGAGTTGAGAACCCTATTTTTGAATTCAATAAGGCAATTATTGATGCAACTGCACCATATACTGTAGCATATAAACCAAATACTGCATTTTATGAGGCAGAAGGACTTGCCGGATGGAAGCAATTGGAAATGACAGTTGAGTACATTTCAAAAAACTATCCGGAGATTCTTATAATTGCAGATGCAAAGCGTGGGGATATTGGCAATACAGCCAAAAGATATGCAAAATGTTTCTTTGAAAGCATGAATTGCGATGCAGTAACCCTTGCACCATATATGGGTAAGGATTCTGTTCAGCCTTTCTTGGATTACAAAGGAAAATGGTCTGTTGTACTTGCACTTACATCAAATGCAAGTGCAAACGATTTTGAGATGCTTTCTGTAGGTGAAATGCCTTTGTATGAGAAAGTTATAAAACAAACTATGACGTGGGGTACCAAAGAGGAGATTATGTTTGTGGTTGGAGCTACCCGTCCGGAGAAACTTGCAGAGATAAGGGCATATTGTCCCGACAATTTCTTCCTTGTTCCAGGGGTAGGAGCACAAGGCGGTACTGTGGATGAGGTTGCCAAATATGGCCTTAACTCTCATTGTGGCCTGTTGGTAAATTCATCAAGAGGAATAATCTTTGCAGACAAGAGCGAGAACTTTGCAAAGGTGGCTGGAGAGAAAGCAAAGGAACTTGCAGACCAGATGGCAAAGTGGTTATAGAGAAAAATTAGCAAGAGTGCTTTTACAATTCATATAAGCCTCTGTCCAACAGTTTCTGAAGGGCAGAGGCTTATTTCTATTGTGGTTTTAGATTACATATCTTATCTCTTTGAACGAGTATCTCTTTATCTCCTCCAGATTTTCTGCATTGCGGCACACATTAACAACAAGCAATCCATTTTGGGTTACATCAATTATGCGGCCCTGTACAATATCTCCACTGCAAATTTTTTCAACCGGCATATCAAGTTTGTCATTCTGCTTTATTTCAATAAAATTATGCAACTGATTGTACCTGTAAAGATTGTTTATGTATTCCTTGTGCAGCTTCTCAATCTGCTCACTATCTTGTTTGATATTGTTGTATATAGAGAGAATCTCTGTCAACAATAAACTCAATTCTTCTTTAAGTGAAAATTCTGAGGCATCTGGGGTATTGTTGGTCTCCAGAATAAGTGACGTTGGATTAGGTGCGTTTGGAGAGAAACTGGTCTGGTTAAGGTTAAGTCCCACACCACATACGCTCACTGACAAATTGGCACCATTGATGCTGTTCTCAATTAAAATTCCACATATTTTCTTGTCATTTATGTAAATGTCGTTAGGCCATTTTATTTTAGGGTTGAGTCCTTTGTTTATCAGGTATTTACATATTCCAACAGAGATAACTTCTGAAATGGTGAACTGTTGGGTAGGATTAAGGAAAACGGGCTTGAGCAATAGGGAAAAAGTAAGATTTTTTCCTGCGGAACTTTCCCATACATTACCTCTTTGCCCTCTGCCATTTGTCTGATATTCAGCAATCCATACACAACCTTCTGGTGC
>JAFYMJ010000037.1 GCA_017556665.1 Bacteroidales bacterium | reverse complement strand
CAAAAAGTTCAGACATAACCTGTTGTTTAAATCACATATCGAGAAGGTTGCTGATGACCAAATTGGGGAGCCGGTATATCTGCAACTAAGATATAAGTGTATATACAAGAACAGATACCAGTTGGGTATTCTGTTAGAGAATGATGCAGGAGAGAAGATTATTGGGAGCTCGGGTATCCCTTTTGGGGATTTTATATCTCTTCACATGGCGGCAAAGGATATAAATTTTAAAGGATGGAAAATAAAGAACCTGGTTATTGGGGATTATTCAGCCAGGTTTGGGCAGGGACTGGTTATGTGGAACTCCTTTAATATGCAGGGAAACAGCAGTGTTGGAGGATTGTTCAAAAGAGCAGATGCAATATCTCCCTATACCTCTTCTACCGAGTACGGATATTTGAGAGGCATTGCAGCCACTATATCAAAACCTATTGGAAGAAGAGTGGATTGTATAGATTTATCTCTATTTTGGTCGTATAATGGGGTTGATGCAACGGTAAAGAGTGGCAAGTATACCTCATTGTCTGCAAATGGACTCCATAATACAGAGTCTTTGCTCAAAAGAAAAATGGCCATTAGAGAGATGGTTTGGGGAGCAAGCTTAAAAATGCAGTTGCAAAGGGTAAGTTTGGGTATAAACTGGGTTTCCTATGGTTTTGATACTTATAATGGGATTAAAATCTTGGATTACAATAGATTTCAGCAATATTATGGAGTGCATGGAAATATAAGTGCAGATTTTTATTGGTTAGTAAAAAACTATAGGGTGTTTGGAGAGGTTGCACTGGATTATAGTGGTAATATAGCCATGCTTGCCGGTTTCATTGGTAGAAATGGTGAGTGGGATTTGGGAGGTATAGCAAGGTACTACTCAAAGGGGTATATTGCACCTCATTCAGGGGGATACAGCTCGTCGGGAGGATGCTATAACCAGACAGGAATCTCTTTAAGTGCGGCAAGATATCTAAGAGGGGGAGTGCAACTCTCTATGGGATTGGATGGAACTTACTATCCCTGGTACAGGTATAATATACCCAGCGATACATATCAGGTTAAGGGTTGGGCAAAACTGGAATTTGCAAGTGACAACTCTTCTTGGGGAGTCAAGTTATACAACAACTTTACATCAAACAGGAGTGTGAATAAGGTTGGGGTAAAGGGTAATTATGGTACAAATCTGTTCTGTAAATGGTTACAGGTTAAGGGGAGGGGAGAGCTGGCATATTGCACAAGCCTCTCTGGATATTTGGCTGCAGATGTTGTGGCAAAGGCCTGCAGGGAGAAGTTGAGGTTTTATTTTAGGGTTGCCTATTACAATTGTAAGGACTGGCTGGGCAGATTATATATTTATGAGAATGATCTTCCAATGTCTTTCAGCTCAAAATTAATGTACGGAGAGGGTTTTAACGGATATATTATGGCTCAGTATAAAAATTCAAAATTTGGGACACTATATTTGAAAATAAATTCAGACCTACTTTTTAAGGTAGGCCTGAAATCTGAGTTTTAAAATTTACAGTTTTTTGATTTTTATCCGTTTACCAGGGTAAATCTTTGTTCTGGTTGTAAATCCGTTCAATTTTAGGATATCGTTCAGGCTTACTCCAGGGAATTTGTCAGCAATTCCAGATAATGTGTCGTTCTTTTTAATGGTGTACCATTGGTAACCTCCGCTCTTTGTTGTTGAGGCACTGCTGCTGCTTGAACTTGAGCTGGCAGAAGATTTTGCTGGAGCTGCACCACCATATATCCTTAACCTTTGGCCAATTCTAATGTTGTTGCTTCTAAGATTGTTCCAACGTTTAAGATTGGCAACACTAACTCTATATTTCATTGCTATATGGCCAAGAGTTTCACCTCTTTTAACAACGTGAACCCTGTTGCCGCTTGCACTCTCCTTAATGGATTTCTTGGTTACAGCATTAAAATATACACTGTCTTTATATCTGTATACAGAGTCCTCCATATCTATAAATCTGTTTGTGTATTTATATGGAAGTCTTAAGATATAGCCACTCTCATTTCCAGGGATAATGTTCTCTATATATTGGGTGTTGTATGTTTTAATCTCCTCAATAGGAACACCAACAACCTTGGATATTTGCTCAAAATGCAGATTCTTTTTAATCTGGAAAGTGTCTACGTGTGGAGGCATTTCAAGTTGTGCAGGAATAATTCCATGGTCTTTGTAATAGTGCATAAGGTATAGTGCAGCAACAAAAGATGGAACATAACCTCTGGTTTCTCTTGGCAAGTATCTGTAAATATCCCAGAACTCCCTGCTCCCTGCACGTCTGATTGCTTTGTTAACATTTCCAATACCGCAATTGTATGAAGATATTGCCAAAGACCAGTCTCCAAATATTGTATATGAGTCTCTAAGATATTTTGCAGCTGCGTGGCAAGATTTTACAACATCCATTCTCTCATCTACATAAGAAGTGATTTTTAGGTTGTATTGTCTTGCTGTATTGTACATGAATTGCCACATACCTTTTGCACCAACTCTTGATGTTGCAGTAGGGTTTAAAGCAGATTCAATAATTGCAACTGCTTTAAGCTCTTTTGGAAGTCCGTAGTAATCAAAGATTTCTTCAATTATAGGCATATAATATTCGCATAAGCCAAGAATGTGTCTGGCTCTCTCCGGCATTTTGTCTGTGTAGTATATTATATGGTTCTTGATAATATCGTTAAAGTGTAACGGTATATATGAGTTTATTCTGTTTATTCTTTCCATATATACAGCATCTGGAATATTGGATGTATATTTGATGCTGTCAAGATTCATAATATCTGTATCGGAGAATGATACCTTTTTCTGGTTATACCATTCTGTAAGCAAACTGTCTGGATTGCTCCCTGGCTCAACTCCACTGAACTCCTCGCTGCCAGCATAGTTAATTTCTGAGCAATTCTCTGCCTCTTCTACCTCTTGTGTAGCCTCTACAGTTTGTGCCTCAATAAATTGCTTTAGAGAGTCAATTGTTTGCATAAGTTGTATTCTCTCTTGCATCAACTGTTTTTTAGATAGTTTGGTTTGAGCAAAAACCGGTGAGAAAACAAATAACGAAATAATGGCTATTAAAAGTCTATTATAGTGCATTTTGTATATATGGTATTTAATTTTAGAATTTTAGATTCATAGACATTCCAAAATACTGGTTAACTCCATTTTGGGAGGTTGCAGTTGGAGAAATGTTTTCAATAATGGCAGGTTCTACGTTAAATGTAATATCGTCACTCACGTCAAAATTGTTGAAATGGGCAAATACGTTGGCATCTATTACATTAAGCAGGTAAACCAGTGCCGTTGCAAGAATAGAGTAATCTCTGAATCTTCTGTATTGGTCTCTGTAGTATTTTATATTGTCGGGAGTAAGAGGACCATTATATGTCCCTTCTCCCCACTCTTTGTACATTTTCCTGTATCTGTTGTACTGTTGCTGGTTAAATCCCCAACAATAGCCGCTTACAGTGAGTCCGGCGTAAAAGATTGGGATTTTCCAGTAATCTCCGTTGTATGCCTGGCCAAGTCCTGGAAGCAATATTGAATACAATGTTGCTCTGGCCGGAAGCGGTTTTGTAGTGCTTTTGTAGCTTACAACACCGTCAAAGATACTTCCCCAGTAAAATGCTGCAGCTCCAACTATAAGGCCTGTCTTTAAATTTTTGTTGTCTGTTACAGCAGCTCCAGCTATACAACCTCCAATTCCTCCGTATACAATAGGGAGTTTCCAGTAGTGTTTGTTGTATATCTGTGCTGTACCAGGCAATATTACCGCACCTGCAGCCATATGTCCAATTTTCATTGAATCTGTGTGGGCCAGAGCCTTAAAGTATCTTTTAATGGTAAAGGATGGAACTTTTTTTGATTGCGGAATCT
>JAFYMJ010000326.1 GCA_017556665.1 Bacteroidales bacterium | reverse complement strand
ATATTCCGACAAGAACGGCAAATCGGTTCTTGCAACAGAGTATAATGCCACATCGGAGAATTTTGAGGTATATGACAACAAGCTGACTGAGAATGTCAAAGTTCCTGTGAATCTCAGTGAGACAGCAGAGTATATAAAGGATTACTTTGCTCTCAAGGAGATATGGGAGGCTCTTAATGGTCCAGAATGGAGCTATGCCGGTGACGTTGAGGCTTTGGGCGCAAACTGGAACTTCAACAAGGATGTGGATCTGTGGGGTGAACAACCAGGTGTCGGCTTGAATTCCGACGGCCGCGTTGAAACGATATCTCTTGAAGGCTTTGGTCCTTCAGGTGTTGTTCCCGATGCCATCGGCCAATTGACTGACCTCAAGATTCTGTATCTTGCAAGCCATTCCGATTTGCTTGGCGGTCACTTGTTCGGCAGATACAATCCCGATATGACCGAGGCTGAGAAGATGGCTTTGCGCATGGATTATGCAGACAAAGTGCTTGTAAAGGATTTCCGTCTCGGATTGTCCGATATGTGGCAAAAGACCATTGAGGTAGATCAGACTCAGCAACCTTTGAAGAAAGCTGTTTCTCTCAAGGGTATTCATTTCGGTGATATGACAAACGGCATTGTCGGCATCTCAAAAGCTATTATGCGCTGTACACAGCTTGAGCAGTTCTTTATAGCAAACTCTCCTATTACATCAGAGCAGTTCTTCAGAGAAATAGATGCTGATTCTCCTTATTCTGCGGAGAAACTTTCGTGGGAGAATATGAAAAATCTGTTCGATATAGAGATTTTCAACTGTCCTCATCTTACATCTTTGCCAATGGAGATGCTTGCAAACCTTCCTGAGTTGCAGATGCTCAATGTATCGGCTAGTAAAGGTATTTCAGGAGAACAGCTTAAAGCCGATTGGGAAACATTCATCAATGGTAAGAGCGGTGAGAAGATACAGGTAATCTATATGGGCTATAACAATCTTGAGGAGTTTCCTGTAGAGGAGGAGCTGAAGAAGATGGTAAAACTTGGTATGATTGATTTTACCAATAACAAGATTCACACCTTGCATCCATTCGGTAAGAGTATAAATCTGGCTCAGGTATATCTTGATTACAATAAAATTACAGAAATCCCTGTATCTGAAGATGGCTATTTCTGTGGTTATACCCAGCTTGAAAGTTTTAGCGCATCTCATAACGAGATGACGGAATTCCCTGATATTTTCAATGCCAATTCTGCATATGTGTTCCAGTCGGTCAATTTCTCATACAACAAGATTGCTGGCTTTGAAAATGGTGACAACTTCAAGGGAATCAATGCTTCTCAGGTGAATTTGTCCGACAACCATTTGAAGACTTTTCCTGCTGTATTGTTCAAGACCGGTTCTCCAATGACCTATCTTGTGCTTGCCGGAAACGGTATGGAAAAGATTCCTGCCGGTTCTTTGAAGGGTACCAATGCTTGGCAACTCGAGGCACTCGACTTGAGCTATAACTATTTGAGCAAGTTGCCTGATGATTTTTAT
>JAFYMJ010000325.1 GCA_017556665.1 Bacteroidales bacterium | reverse complement strand
CTTAGCCTTACCCCAAGCAATGTATTAGGCAGATATGCCAAGTGGATATTTTGTGGGAGATTATCTTCCCACTCTTCTATAATTTTGGATAATGTTGATTCTGCTATACCAAAGGTGCATATTGTTTTATGCATTATGCTCTCAAGCTTATAGTGCTCCTTAATTGACTTGATAACTTTTGGAATAGCAGCTTCTGCTTCAAAAGGAACTCCTGGCAAAGAGTAAATTACAGCTTTGTGCCCATATTTTTCTTCTGAAATAGGGAATTCCATACAAGGAGCTGTACCACAATCGTTTATAATTACTTTACAACTGTTTGGTACAGAAGCTTGAGCAATATTTATATCACTTAATTCTACCCCCCTGGTTGTAAGATATGCTTTAATTATATCTAACTGTTCCTTATTTTCTACAAAATGGGTTGCACCGGTAAGTTTACCAAGAGTCTTTTTTGTTATATCATCTTTTGTTGGGCCCAATCCCCCTGTAATAACAACTATATCTGTGTTTTTCAAACAACTTTCTATAGTTGAAATTATATCATTTTCTCTATCAGATGTAGATACCATTGAGTGCACCTGAACCCCAATAGAGTTAAGTGCAGTGGCTATTTTGGATGAGTTTGTGTCAACAATTTGTCCAATTAAGATCTCATCTCCAATTGTACATATTGAAGCTGTAACCATTTTATTATTTATTGTAAGTTTTTTACAAGATGTTTGTTTATCTGTTTAACGAATGAAGGACCGTTATAAATGAAGCCAGAGTATACTTGAACCAATGATGCACCTGCATCCAACATTTGTTGGGCTTGCTCAGGACTCATAATACCTCCTACAGCTATAATTGGAAGATGTCCTTCTGTTTTCTGATGAATGTACTTAACCCTTTCCAGACTTCTTTCAAATAGAGGAGCCCCACTTAATCCACCATTGCCAATGGCATCAATATCTTCCTCAGACGAAGTTAAGCCCTCTCTGCTGCGAGTTGTATTGGTTGCAATAACACCATCAAGACCAGATACTAGTACCAAGTCTATAATTTCATCCAACTGAGAAGTAGGAATATCTGGAGATAATTTCAATAAGATTGGTCTGTAGTCATCAAAATATCTTCTTAGAGTTAGCAGTCTGTCTATGATTTCAGACAAAGAGCTAATATCCTGTAATTTACATAGATCCTTAACATTAGGACAAGAAACATTAAGGACAAAATAATCTACAAAATCATATAATAATGCAAATGATTTCTCGTAATCTTTTGGAGCATCCTCATTACTTACTCCAGTATTCTTACTTATGTTTCCACCAATTACACAGTTTGGATGATGCTTTTTAATATACTCTACTGCATATTTAACACCATTATTGTTTATACCCATTCTGTTTATGATAGCTCTGTCTTTAGGTAATCTAAAGCAGCGTGGCTTAGGATTTCCATCTTGTGGTTTAGGAGTTAATGATCCTATTTCAATAAATCCAAAACCAAAATTTGCCAAATTATTATAGGAATCACCATTTTTGTCAAAACCAGCAGCTAAACCCACTGGATTTTTGAATTTTATGCCAAAAACTTCCCTTTCCAGTTTTGGATTCTGATAGTTGAACAATGCTCTTTGAATTGAGCCTGCAAATGGAATATGATTTACAATCTTTAGCAAATTTATAATGATATCGTGAATACGTTCCGGTTGTAACAGGAATAAGATGGGTCTGATAAATTTATACATTATATATATATTAAGTGTAATACAATTTTTACTGACTAACAAATATAGACAAAATTTATCTTATTCTTGGGTATAATTCTTCAAAACTACCATCATTGTAGAATATGATAACGCGTTTTACAGCCCTTTTTTCCCTATATCCAATAGATTTAGGATCATTTGTGCAATTCTCAACGGGTTGTTGTGCGTTATTTTTGGGTGTAACACTCTCAATATCAGTGTTTTTTAATGTGTTTGCGCCGTGTTCATAATTTAATGATTCTGTAGAAAAATCGCCAGAATTGTTATAAAGACCATTTTTTTCCAAATTTTCCCCATCCCCATTCCATCCCAAACTGGTCTGGTCTCCAAAATCTATTATTGAATCCTGGTCTTGTTCCAATCTTGCATTTCCGGTTGGACTTTGTTTCAAGAAATTTTCTGCAGGACCACTTACAACAGAAGAGGGGGGAGTCTGTTCAAAATCTTTGTATGGTTTCCCTTTTCCTGTTATCAACCAGTCTGCGTTAATCCTTGGAAATTTTACCAGGATTCTCCTTATAAAGTCAAAGCTTGGTTTGTTCCTTCCCGATAAAATATGGGAGAGTCCGGATCTCTGCACTCCAATAATGTCTGCCAATCTTGCCGGAGACAGGTTTTCAAGGTCTAAAAATTGTTGTAAACGTGTATTCATTTTTGTAAATCATATCCACTACAAATGTAAGCAAAAAATCTACAACATTTGTAAAAAGTTTACGAATGAAAATGTTTACAAAAAGACACCATTTTTAAGCCAGAGATATCTGCATTGGGTTATTTGATACAATTTATAATATTTAAAGTAATATACGAAATAAGGTAAGTTAAAACACTGATAAATAGCACTATAAATATTAAAATACACGCTTATTAAGCCAATTTGGCTAAAAAACTTATAAATAGCAGTATTTTACTTATATCTACGCTAAAGGTAATAGTTGTTAATATACTGATATATAACAAGATGCAAATAATTTTAAATTTGTTATAAAAAGATGTTATGGCGTACTATTTACAAATCTGAATAAGTAGTGAGTGTATTTATTATAATTATGATTTTGTAAACAGATATATTTACAAAGTGCAATTACAAATGTTAACAAAAATTCAAATTTTAACGATTTTTACTTCTAGGTACATTTATATACCTTTGCAAAAAATAATTGATTGTGGAGCCTGTAATTAGAATAGAAGATTATAACTATAATTTGCCTGATGGCAGAATTGCAAAGTATCCTTTAGAATATAGGGATTCATCAAAGTTACTTATATATAATAACGGAAATCTGAGTGAGTCTGTATTCCGTAACATTTATGAGTATCTCCCCTCTGATTCACTGATGATATTTAATAATACCAGAGTTGTGCCTGCTCGCCTATTCTTTAGGAAAGAGACTGGAGCTGTAATAGAGATTTTTTGTCTGGAGCCAGTGTTGCCTAATGATTATGCCTTATCTTTTGCTTGTAATGCGGAGTGTAGCTGGAATGTTGTTATAGGAAATGCTAAAAAATGGAAGTCTGGTGATGTCTATTTTATGTGTGACGGTACACATCAGGATGCGGCAAAGTTGAATTTAAGGGCGGAATTGGTGAGCAAAGGTGATAACAATGGGTCTGTGGTGAAATTTAAATGGGATGGAGGTTGCTCATTTTCAGAGGTTTTGGATATATGTGGCCGTATTCCTATTCCACCATATCTTAAGAGGGATACAGAGGAATTGGATTATGACAGATATCAGACTTTATATGCTAAAATTAAGGGCTCTGTAGCTGCTCCTACAGCAGGATTACATTTTACAGATAGTGTTTTTGAATGTATTGATGGCAAGAATATTCATAGGGATAATGTGTGTCTTCATGTTGGTGCCGGTACTTTTGTTCCAGTAAAAAGCGAGTTCATTTCTGATCATGTTATGCATACCGAGCCTATAGAAGTAAGTAAGCAATTGCTGGTAAATATCTTGGATTCTATTGATAAAGTACGCAAAATTATTGCGGTTGGAACTACGTCAACAAGAAGTCTGGAGTCTTTATATTTTGCTGGTGTCCACTGCATTGAAAGAGGTGTTCCGGGGGATGTTCTACAATGGGAACCATATTCAAAAGAGCATAATTATTCGGCAAAAGAGGCAATTGCGGCATTGGTTGAATATATGGATGCCAATTCTCTTGATAAATTGGTTATAAGGACAGGTATAATCATTGTGCCGTCATATAAATTTAGAATAGTTGATATATTAGTGACTAACTTCCATCAGCCACAAAGTACTTTATTGTTGCTTATATCTGCGTTTGTTGGTGGTGAGTGGCAAAAAATATACAACTATGCCTTAAATAATGACTTCAGATTTTTAAGTTACGGAGATAGTTCGCTTCTTTTCTGTTCTTCAAAGGCTTGAAATTCAAATATGTAAGTAATTCATTTGCCCAACTTGTCATTAGTGGACCACTTTGTGCAAGCTGTGGCTCAATATTGTACAGCATTTGTTTGTATACGTCAAGGTAGAATTGTGCTCCTGTATATCTGTACATCAGGAACATATTTTTTGCCATAACGGAGTTTGCGGAAAATTTAAAATAATCTGTCAACCCCTCCCTTCTGCGCATTATTGTATCTGTCTTTCTGCTCGTGTTTGTGAATACACCTGTGGATATCTGGTAGAAATTGGCAATTGTATATGAGACGTACTCTGTAGCCTTGGTTATATACTTCTCTTTTCGGGTGCATAAAGCATAATTTATAAGGCTGTTTATTAATAATGAATAATCATGCAATGAATAGTTTTTAATCTTTAAGTTTTTGTTATCCAATACATTATCTAAGATTAATCCAGCTTTATAAAGGTAATATTCATTAAATCCTGAGCTAATGTCGGTTTTTGAAATCTGGCATAAACAACCGGCAAGCAGTGTGTTGTATCTTATAGTTGATCTTGAGTCGTATGTAAGTTCGGCTGTTCTTGTTTTTCTTATTTCCTTTAACTTTGCCACTTGTTGATCTGAAATGAATGCAAACTCTGGAGTGTTGGAAATTATCTGATAATCAGATTTATTTGCGTTAATATCCATACCAAGTGCTTTTGCAATTTTTTTGTATTCATTTTTAAAAACTTCTTTGAGTTCCGTTAATGAATATTTGTAATAATTGCAATCGGATGGGTGTCCCAGGGGTGATATGGAGTTTATGTAACAGTTATTGTCTGCTTTAAGCCTGTTCTCTATGCATAAGAATATTTTTGTGTAGACATCTTTATATATGGGATTTTTATAGTATTTATATCCAATTGAATATAAATACATCAATTGGATGTTTTCATTCAGGTCAAGTTCGTACAGTGGTTCCTTTAAGGTTGAATCCCATGCTTGTCTGAACATACCTCCTTCTATTGGGTCAAACATAGGGGAGTAGTAGGCTTTCAAAAGAGATTCTTCTATTTTTTCTCTATAACCTTTAATCTGATATTTCTCTCCATATCTTATAAGGAAGATAAAGTGCCTGGAGTTGAATGTATAAGGCTTTCTGTTCCTGTAGAATTCCTCTTGTGTGAATCTATTGGACCAATTTCTGACGTACAGATGCAAAATCTTGTCAGTTAGCTCTATAGGTGGTTCTCTTTTTGTTACAACACCAGAATCCCTTAACTTCTCTGAGAGGTATTTTCCGGCAAGAAGCAGTTTCTCATTTTGGGTATTGTACAGGTGTTTTATGTGTTCCAAATTTTTTAATACTTCATCTGTTTCCAATGAAGAGAAGGCTGTAATGGGTTTTAATTCTTTGTCGGGAAGCAGAATAACATTTATATAACTTGATGTCTTGTGTTCTATAATCAGAATAAGATCAAGTAGGGTATAATATAGCTCTGAATTGCTGTACTTGTCTATAAGGACTGCAATGAAATGCTCATTTATTATGGTGGAGATTTCTTTATTCTCAAACATTTCAATTGACTTGTTTCTTTTTATGCTCTCAGAGAATCGTCCAGTATGCAAAAAAATCATTTTTTTTGATTCTCTTGCCTTTGTTATAATTTCTGGATTCCATTTTTGCCAATTTATTTTGCCTTTATTTAATGTTTGAAAATAAGGAGATTCCAACTCTTTCATTCTAAAATTTTTATAATTATATTTGTTTATAAATATCTATTCTGTATGAAAATAAGGTACGTATGTAAAACTTTGATTTTCTGTTGTTTTATAACAATAGTATCTCTGTGTGGCTTGGGCTTTTTTTCCTATGTCCCTATTCCCGACAATACCTCTGACAATTTTACGGCACATAGAGTTGCATCTGATATAAAAATAATCAGTAAGGCCCCTCACTCTATACAACACCCAAATGAGAGAAAAGTTGTAAAAGATTATCTTTTTTACAGACTACAGCAGATGGGAGGTGATACCAGAACGTTCCCTTATGATTCAATAAAGAGCAAATTGGGGGGATATTTCAATATAGAAAATGTTTATTCTGTTTTTAATCCTGATAATGTTACTGATTCAACGCAATATATTCTGTTGGTAGCTCACTATGATTCCAGATTCAGGCAAATTGTGAGAAAAGATACTGTATATTCATATGGTGCGGCAGATGATGGGTATGGCCTGGGGGTTATAATGGAGAGTGTAAATGTGGCTCTCAAATATAAGGAGCAATGGAGACAAGGAATTAAGGTTTTGTTTACAGATTCAGAAGAGCATGAGCTGGATGGTATGGTAAATATGGGTGAGTATAATCCAGAAGTTCTTGATAATGTGAATTTTGTAATAAATGTAGAAGCTCGGGGCGTAAAAGGTCCGGCTCTGTTGTTTGAGACATCTGACAACAATTCAAAAGTTATGGAGCTGTATAAGCTGGCAAAGCAGCCTCATACCTTCTCTTTGACTTCTGTTGTGTACAAGTTTATGCCAAATGATACAGATTTTTCAATTGTAAAAAGGGATTATCCTGGTATGAACTTTTCTGTAATTGATAATTTGAGATATTATCATACAGATCTGGATAATTACTCCAATATTTCTCTTGAGTCAATCCAGCATTATGGAATGGCCATTGAGCCTATAGTTCATGAGTATCTTACTAATGGCTTGTATGGTAATAAAGATGCACTGGTTGCAGATTCGGACAGTGTCTTTTTTACTCTTCCTTTTTTTGGAATGTTTTTGTTCTCTAAAACAGAGTATATGATACTTAATATAGTTGCATTGCTTCTGGTAGTTGTTGTACTATGTTTTCTTATGAATCGTTCAGGAGTAGGGTGTAAACAACTTATGGGTGCAATATTCATTTTGCTGATGATTGCTTTTGGTTCTGGTGTTATAGGTACAGCTGTGGCATATGTATGCTCTATATTTTATGGATTAAAATTCAGTATTACAAGTTTGGCATATGTAGGTTGTGACAATTATGTAGCTATTGTCTCTATTGTGAGTGCAATGTTTGCTACAATTATGATTTTTAGGAGTAAATGCAAGAGAAACAGGTATTTCCCTATTTTATATATGTCAGGTTGTATTATAGTTTATTGCTTAATATCGCTTATTATGTATCTTTCTTTGGAAGAGAACTTTTTTATACTTATCCCATTGATTGTTACGTTGGTGTCAATTCTGTTGGGCGTATTTAAGCATTTTAGATGGGTATACTGGCTGTCAGTTGGTTTTACGGTGTTGTTAGGAGTTTACTTTCTTAATGTATTGTATATAGCTATAACTTTTGGTTCAATTGGGGTAATACTGTTTCTTGCAGTATTGTACACTTCATTGACGTATACCCAATACTATGTAATGAGGCAAAATCTAATTTAAATTTTAAAAACGGATTTATATTTTGTAGATTTGCATATATATATTTGCCAGATATTATGGATTTTGAAAAATTTAATGATATAAGACCATATAAAGATGATGAGATTCAGGCTGCTATGCATAGAATAGCAGAGAGTCCTCATATCAGTAATATTGCCTCATACCTGTATCCTGGTATTGATGTGAATATGTTCAAACAATTGTTGATGTCATGCTCTACTGTTGATGATTTTCAGAAAAAAGTTATGAGAAATGTAGTACAGAAAATTGTTTCTGGTACAATGAAAAATTTGACTCATAGCGGAACTGAAAATTTTAAGGAGGGGAGAAGATATCTGTTGATTTCCAACCATAGGGATATTGTTCTGGATTCAGCTGTAATTCAGTTTTTGTTGAACGAAAATGGTGTGCCAACAACAGAGAGTGCAGTAGGGGACAATCTTATTACATCACCATTTATTGAGGATGTGATAAGGTCTAACAAAATGATTAAAGTTATAAGAAGTACTTCTCCAAGGGAGTTGTATATGGTTTCCAAGACTTTGTCTGAATATATTAGAACAAATATTTCCCAATCAAACAGTTCTGTATGGATTGCGCAGCGTAACGGTAGAACAAAGGATGGGTTGGATATGACTGAGCAAGGATTATTGAAGATGTTTGATATGAGTGGTAAGGGAGATTTTGCAAATGATTTTGCAGAACTTAATATTATGCCTACATCAATATCATACGAGTATGAACCTTGTGATATCTTAAAGGCAGTAGAGTTGTTCATTAAAAAGCGTCAGAAATACATAAAAGGAAAGGATGAGGATCTTAACAGCATTATTACTGGTATAATGCAGTTTAAAGGTAATGTTCATTTTAGCTTTAATGAGCCCCTTACGGCAGATGAGATTGGATCTGCTGCTGAGTTAGACAGTAATGAGAGATTTAAAGCTTTGGCTGGAATTATTGACAAGAAAATAAACTCCAATTACAAGCTGTGGAAAACAAATTATATGGCATACGATATTCTAAACAGTACAAATGAGTTTGCCAATATGTATTCTTCTGCTGAAAAAGACGAGTTCTTGAACTATATAAGCTTTAAGATGCAATCTGTAGAAGAGGGTCTGGAAGAGGTAGAGCAAATATTGTTGTCTATATATGCAAATCCTGTTGTTACCAGAAAGAACATGAATCTGTAGACATATCCACAGGTAAGGTCCCTGCCTGCTGCTGAGCAGTTGGGCATTTGTAAAAAATATGAGTCCGGATCAAAATCACTTTGAACCGGACTCTCTCTTTTCATTATATCCTTAATGGGATTATTTTCTGTAATCGTAGAAACCAATACCAGTTTTTCTACCAAGTAATTTGGCTCTAACCATTTTTCTAAGTAGTGGATGAGGACGATATTTAGTGTCGCCAAACTCATTGTAAAGAACCTCCATAATAGCTAGACAAACGTCCAAACCAATAAGGTCTGCAAGAGCTAGAGGACCCATAGGGTGGTTAGCACCAAGTTTCATAGCCTCGTCAATCTCTTCTTTTGTAGCAACTCCATCTGCAAGGATACCAATGCCCTCGTTTACCATAGGGATAAGGATTCTGTTAACAACAAAACCAGGAGCCTCGTTAACTGTAACTGG
>JAFYMJ010000324.1 GCA_017556665.1 Bacteroidales bacterium | reverse complement strand
TAGGTAAAAAAACAATTATTTATTTTTACCCAAAAGATAATACCTCTGGCTGTACAGCCCAGGCATGCAATTTGAGGGACAATTATGACGCATTAATAAAAGCAGGATACAATGTAGTTGGAGTAAGTAAAGACAGCGTTGCATCACATAAAAAATTTATGGACAAACACTCGCTTCCTTTCACATTACTTGCAGATACAACCACACAAATGCAGCAAGATTTTGGCGTATGGGGAGAGAAAAAACTGTATGGCAGAACATACATGGGAACCATAAGACGTACCTTTATTTTTAATGAGGAAGGTATTCTTGAAAAGATTATAGAAAAGGTTGACACAAAAAGCCACACTGCACAAATACTAGAATAACGCTTATAATAACATAAATTATGAAATTCAAATTTTTATTGTTTGCATTGCTTGTAATGGCAATATGCTCTTGTACACAAACTTCACAGACAGACTTGTCTAAACACAACATATCGGGAAACATTTATAGTGTATCATATAAAGAGTATGAAGCCAATATTGTTGATGGAAGTATTGTTCCAGGAGAACTGGTCAGAAACTCCACTACAATTTATTTTGACCAGGATGGAATGGTTCTTGAGTCAAATACGCACAACAGAAGAGGATATTTAATGAATAAATCAATATACTCCTATTCTGACGATTTAAAAATTGACAAAATATCGGCAGTTACATTCAGAAATGGCAGCAGCTTAGATTCATATGAGAGTACATATTCATATAAGGATAACCAGCTTGACATTATTAAAGAATACAGAAATGGAGAGCTCCTTATGTTAAAGAAACATATTTACACAGATGGAGAACTTTATAAGGTTTCATCATATGACAAAAATGATGAGCTTATTGACTATACAGAGTATAAATCTTATGCAGATAACAACCCAACCGAAATAGTGTACGTAAACAATGTTGAGGAAAAAACAACAAAAATAAAATACAACAATGGCTTATGGGTTGAGATGGTTATTACCACTCCTCAGGATTACAGTAAGATAAGTGTTGAACGCGATAAAAATGGTTTGCCTGTGAAAAGCAGCCAATGTGCTTTTACAGTTGGAGAGGAGTATGTTTTTTCTCCATACTATCTTGGATACAAATACGAATATGACCAAAATGGCAACTGGATAAGAAGAATTACAACTGACATTACAACAGATACACCAATAAGCATTACAGAAAGAAATATTGAATACTACAACTTATAATTATTGAAATTGTCTTCAATAATATCTGGAGTTATTCCAAGCAGTTTCATTTTCTTTATTATATTAGGGAGTTGCTCGTTGAGGAACTCCTTTTTTTGCGTCTGTATTATCAGCTCCCGGGCATCCTGTGCAACAAAATATCCAATCCCCCTTTTATTGTATATTACACCAGAATTCTGCAAGAATTCATAAGATCTTGCAACTGTATTTGGGTTAACACTTATAGAAATTGCAAGTTCCCTTACAGATGGTATTCTTTCGTCGGCCGAATAAGAATTGGAGAGAATCCTGTCACACAATGCATCTGCTATCTGCAGATATATAGGCTTGGTATCATTGAATGTCATAGTACCCTCCTATTTAAGTTGAAGTTTTTTTATTCTCACATAAGCCAAAAGATAAAAAGAAAGCATCAATACAACTCTTGTTATATCCCTTACAGTTAATAAACAATTCTCATATTTAACCCATTCTTCTGTTGCCCTTGATGCATCATAATAGACAGAAAATAACAACTCGTTAATTACACTGTAAGTAATGCCTGTTGCACCCCAGAAAACACTGCCAATAACAATCAATCCTAATCCAGAGAAAAATGACTTGCTAAGTTTGCTGCTTACAAAGTACAGATTGCCTAAAATACAGAATCCTATTACCCTTAACAACGTAAATATATCCTGCCAGACTCTAAATCCAAACAAACCAACATACTTTTCATAAGCCACATAAAACAATGTTGAAGATAAAATATAATCCAGCAAAATGTTTGCAATTATAAAAGCCAATGG
>JAFYMJ010000323.1 GCA_017556665.1 Bacteroidales bacterium | reverse complement strand
TTGCCTTTAAGCTAATACTCAAGCTGCAAAATGTTTGCCAAAATTGTATTACTTTTGTTATTGGATTATGGCAATCGGTAGTGCTTTTATGATTAAGGAGATTCTACATAAATATTGGGGGTATGACTCTTTTAGACCCATGCAGGAGGATATTATAAACTCTGCATTGCAAGGTCTTGATACCCTTGCTCTTATGCCTACAGGAGGGGGAAAGTCAATATGCTTTCAGGTTCCTGCCATGGCAAAGGAAGGAATATGTCTCGTAATTTCTCCTCTTATTGCCCTAATAAAAGATCAGGTCCAAAATTTGAACAATAGAGGGATTCAGGCTTTGGCAGTTTATTCGGGTATGTCATTTAGTCAGATTGATGCCACTTTGGATAATGCCATTTATGGCAGTTATAAATTCCTTTATGTCTCGCCAGAACGTTTGCAGACCCCAATATTCAGAGAAAGGGTCTCTAAAATGAATATCAATTTCCTTGTTGTGGATGAGGCTCACTGTATCTCTCAATGGGGATATGACTTTAGACCTGCTTACCTTAACATCAAGGATATAAAACCAATCATAGGAGATGTTCCAGTAATTGCCCTTACTGCTACGGCAACTCAGAAGGTTGCGGTTGACATTATGAATATTCTTGGCTTTAAAGGGCATAACATAATTTCATCGGGATTCCAAAGGAAAAACCTTTCATACGTAGTAAGAAAAACCGATGACAAACTGGGTAATCTCATTAAGATATGCAATGGTGTTCCCGGCACCGGTATAGTGTATGTAAGGGAGAGACGTAAATGTGAAGAAATATATAATTTCTTGCAGCAGAACAATATAGAGGCAGATTTCTATCATGCGGGATTAAGCAAGGATTTAAGGTCTTATAAACAAGATTCCTGGAAGTGTAACAAAATAAGGGTTATTGTAGCCACAAATGCATTTGGTATGGGTATTGACAAGCCAGATGTGAGATTTGTTATACATTATGATTTGCCAGACTCCCTTGAGGCTTATTTTCAGGAGGCTGGAAGGGCTGGAAGAGATGGTGAACGTTCATATGCAACGCTGCTGTGGAATGGCACAGACATTACAAGGCTCAAAAATATATTCAATACCACTTTCCCAAGTGTGGAATACATTAAGGAGATATATCAGAAAGTGTATCAGTTTCTTAATGTTGCCTACGAAGATGGAGCCTATTGCATCTACAAATTCAATCTTATGGAGTTTGCAAGGAGATATGCCTTGCAGGCGGCTTCTGCTTTCTATGCCATAAAATACATTGAACAGTTGGGATACTGGGAGCTCACCGACGAAATGGAGACACCTTCAAAAATAATGTTCATTGTAGAGAGGGATGAGCTTTATTCGGTTCAGCTTAAAAATCCGCAGTTGGATGCATTCATCAAGTCAATTCTTAGAATGTATACCGGGCTCTTCTCTAAAATGACAGCAATTGATATTGACTATATTGCAAAGGTTACAATGGATACCTCTTTTGGAGTAAATGAGAAGCTTGTGCTTTTAAAGCAGAAGGGAATAATAAAATATGCACCAAAAGTTAGGACTCCTTTGCTTATATCTAATTCTGAACGTCTTACAGAGAGTAACTTCTACTTGTCGCAAAAAGAATATCAAAGCAGAAAAGATATGTTTGGCAGTAGGATAGAGGGGGTTATAAATTATGTCAAATGTGAAGACATATGCAGAAGCAAACTGTTGTTGGATTATTTTAGCCAGCCTTCTACAGATGATTGTGGCATATGTGATGTATGTATCTCAAACAAAAATAATTTGGAGTATAAGAGCAGGAGTATGATTGTTAGAGATGAAATCATAAAGATTGTAAAAGAAAAGAAACAGATACCTGTCTCTGCAATAGAATCTATGGCAGGAGACGAATATCTGTTTTACCTCTCTGTTATGAGACTTATGGCCGATAACAATGAAATTAAAATTGTTGACGGTGTTGTCTCATTTTAATCTTTTGTTATAAATTCTGTCAATACCTTGTATAACTTGCTTACAGGCAATCCTACAACATTGTAATAAGAACCGTCTATTCTGTTTATTCCTACGTGGCCTATCCACTCCTGTACAGCATATGAGCCGGCTTTGTCAAATGGAGAGTATTTGTTTACATAGTACTCAATCTGAGACTCTTCCAGATTGTCAAAATATACGTCGGTGAAGGAAGAGAAACTTGTTGATTTCTTTGCATCCCTAATAAATACTCCGGTAATTACAGTGTGCTTGTTGTTGCTCAATTTCTTGAGCATTTGGATTGCACCCTCTTTCCCATCTGGCTTGCCAAGAATCTCATTGTTGCACAGTACCATTGTATCTGCAGTAATAAGAATTTCATCCTCTTGTAAATCTCTGTGAAATCCTTTTGATTTCCCCTCTGCCATATACAAAGGAATCTCTTCTAGTGGCAGATTTTCTGGTACAATTTCTTTAAAGTTATTCCCAGTGTCAATTGTAAAGTCTATATCAAGACCTTTCAGTAACTCTTTTCTTCTTGGGGAAGCTGACCCAAGAATTATCTTTTTTCCATAGAAAAGTTTATCTGCACTCTCCATTGTTTGCCCCTTTTCCAAATTTACCTTCGTATAACTCGGGATCAAACTCCCATTTGCCTTGAATTTTAAGTACTTGCTCAATCAAGTCTCTTACAGCGCCCTTACCGCCAGGACGGATAGATACAAAGTCGCATACCTCCTTTACTTCTTCTACAGCGTCTGATGGACATACAGCAAGACCGCATACTTTAAGTATTGGAATATCTGGAACATCATCACCCATAAACGCAACCTGATAGGGCTCAATATTGCATTTTTTACAGAAATCGTAGAAGTCTGGAAGTTTGTTTCTTGATTTTAGATATATGTGCTCAACACCTATCCCTTCAAATCTTTTTCTTACAGATTCACTCCCTGCACCTGTTATAATTCCAATGTGATAACCGCACAAATATGCCCATCTTACACCGTAACCATCTTTTGCATCGTGTGTCCTAAGCAAATCGCCATCTGGCATTACAAGGACGCTGCCATCTGTAAATACGCCATCAACATCAAATGCAAAGGCTTTTATATCTTTAAGTTTAGTCTTATAATTGCTCATATCTTTATTTGTTGTATTTTTCCATTATTTTCTCCGACAACATTTTATATACTTCAAGATGTGATGTCAAACCTTTCTCCTGGAGTACTTTCATATGTTTCTCCAATGTGTTCATATCTCTTCTTAAAGCAGGTCCAGTCTGAGATATGTTTGGATTGTTCAGAAAAGCTTTCCTTACTGTCTCTATTGCTCCTGGTAGCAGGTATGTAAAGTTTGGACTTGAAATATCATATGCAAGGGAGAGAATGTAATTTATAAAGTTTGTTCCAAACACTGCAGCTGTATGCATCTGGAGTCTTTTGTCGGATGAACAAAAATTGTATTCAGCTTTAAGAGACTGTACCATATTGGTAAGAATCTCTTCTCCATTTTTACAGTTGCACTCAAGCAGGAATGGTACAAGTCTTATATCAATGTCTTTATTCTTGCTTAATGTCATTAAAGGGTAAAATACACCACAATTATCTATCTCATACTCTTTTAGCACATCAATTCCTGTTGCTCCACTTGTGTGTACTATAAGATTGAATCTGTTTTTGTATTGTGTAATTTGTTGTGCTATAT
>JAFYMJ010000322.1 GCA_017556665.1 Bacteroidales bacterium | reverse complement strand
CATATTGCAAGATTAAGAAAGAAGATAGGTGTGTACGGAGAGTGTATAGTAAACAGATCCGGTTACGGGTATTCATTCAATATAAAGTAGCATGATATTAAAATACAGGTATCAGTTATTGTCATATTTCCTGCTTATAATATTGGTTGTTGTGGCGGCTGCAGTTGTATTGGCTACCCAACACACTAGGGAATACAATGTTACCGTTATAAAAGAGAGATTGGGTACCTATAATGACAACATATATGAGGAGTATTTAAGGAGCGGGAAGTTTGAGAATATTGTACTGCCAGACCATATAAGGTTTACAGTCCTTGATACAAACTATAGGGTTATATATGACAACAGGCTTAGTGTAGACACAACTGCTACATATCCTCGCCGACAAGAAATACTGCAGGCAAAGAAGAAAGGTGAGGGGTCATCTTTGAGACTATCCAGGAAGACTAATGTGGAAACCTTGTATTATGCCAGAAAATACAGGAATGTCTATATTACAACATCCACTCCGTTTGAGATTGAGGGGGTAATAATGACCTCCGGACAAAAAGATTATATATATATCCTTATAGGTCTGGTTGCATTCTTGTTTGGTTCCATAATTGTAATAACCAATACAATTTTGAAACCTTTAAAGTCATTCAGAGAGTTTATAAGTGTCCTTAAATCTGGAGAAAAAGATTTCTCCAAAATAAAGTTTACAAATGATGAGTATGGCCAGGTTGGCAAAATGCTGGCTGATACCCTTGATGAACTGGAGGATGCAAAAAGGTATAAACAGGAGTTGAGCCACAATATCTCGCACGAGTTAAAGACTCCGGTAACAGGTATAAGGGGCTACCTTGAAACTATACTTTCTGATAAGGATATAGATAAGGAGTTGATGCTTAAGTTTGTAGATAAAGCGTATCTGCAGACACTGAGGCTGGTTAGCCTGATAAATGACGTCTCTATCATAAACAAGATGGATGAAGGGGCAAAATATTACAAGACAGAGAGAATAAACATATATAAATGCCTTTTGGATGTAAGAGAGGAGTTGGGGTATAAGTTAAAGGCGCATAATATTAAGTTTGAGCAGCTAATAAGCACAGAACTTACAATCACCGGTTGTTACCAATTGATATATTCTTTATTCAAGAACCTTGTAGACAATACAATAGAACATGGAGGAGACAATACCACAATTACTATTAATGCTGGGGTAGAGAATAAGGGAGAATATGCCCCTTATGGAATAAAGTTTACCTATTCCGATACTGGTAAAGGTGTTCCCGATGAGGCCCTGGCAAAACTTTTTGAGAGGTTTTACAGAATTGAGAGTGGCAGGGTAAGGACCATGGGAGGCTCTGGATTAGGACTGGCAATTGTCAAGAATGCAGTATTGTTTCATAAAGGTAAGATTGAGGTTATGAACAGAGAGGGGGGAGGACTGGTTTTTAAATTTACATTAATGTCTATGGAATAATGAAAAGGAGAAGAATACTTTTTGCAGCAGCAGAACAGCAGGAAATAGATTGTGCAAAACAAGCTTATAATTTGTACAAAACAAGGTTAGCAGATAATGTTGATGTAGATTTTATGCTTACCGGTATAGGTGTAAGTTCAACATGCTACAGGCTGACAAAAAAAATATTGGAATCTGAATTTGAGCAGAATCCTTACTCACTGGTGGTTGATTTGGGTATTGCAGGGAGCTATAACCTTAATAAATTTCCAGAGGGGAGTGTAGCTGTAATATCTAAGGAATATTTTGGAGATTTGGGGTTTGAAACTCCTTTTGGATTTGAGACACTTTTTCAGAATCAGGTCCTTGATGCAGATTTGTTCCCATTTAAAGGGGGTGCAGTTCATTTGGAACCATTTAAGGATGAGAAACTTGCAAAATTGCTTGACAAATATGAGAAAGGGGTAGGTGTTACAGTTCAGACCATAACAGGAAGCAAGCAAAAGGCAGAAGAGTTATGCAATAAATTTACTCCCGATATAGAAAGTATGGAGGGTGCAGCAGTCTATTATGTATGTTTGCAGGAGAGGGTGCCATTTGTTGAGATTAGGACTGTTTCCAATGCGGTTGGAGAGAGTGACAGTTCCAAATGGCAAACATCACTTGCATTGAATTCTCTTTTGCAAGTGTGTAAAGAGATATTGGATATATATTGTTAAGGATTTTTTATGGAGAAGCAGGAGGTTATAAGGATAAAGGATCTTAAGAAAATATATAATCTTGGGAACCAGAAAGTAAGAGCGTTGGATGGGGTGAGTGTCTCTATCTACAGAAATGAGTATGTGGCAATCATGGGTCCATCGGGTTCGGGAAAATCTACTCTGATGAATATTTTGGGGTGTCTTGATACCCCTACAAGTGGAGAATATGTG
>JAFYMJ010000321.1 GCA_017556665.1 Bacteroidales bacterium | reverse complement strand
CCCCATCTACACCAAAGAACATTCCTACAAAAAGGAAGAGAAGCAACGTTGGAATACCAAACTTATTGCTTGCCTTGCTCACAACTATACTTACAAACAGTAATACGGAGCCAATCAATAATATATTTTCAGCAGTAAAATACATATTCTATTTTTTTACAAAGATAACTAAATAAAGAGCATAGGAATGTGACAAAAATGTTAATTTTGTAAAAACTACATCTTATATGATTAACAAATTATTTAGAAAATATGTTGTAGACGCCCTAAGCTATATGGCTTTAGGACTTTTCTGTTCGCTAATTTTAGGGCTTATATTAGGTCAACTTGCAAAAATTGAGGCTTTAGATTTTCTCAGTTTTATTGCAGAATCACTCTCTTCTACTTCACCACTTGTTGGAGCTTGTATTGGACTGGCTATTGCTTTAGGTCTAAAAACTCCTCTACTAGTATCAATCTCATCAGCTATAGTTGGTGCCTTAGGATATAAATTTGGTGGTCCTGTAGGAGCATATATTTCTGTTATAATTGGAGCTGAATTAGGCTCAATAATTTCCAAGAAAACACCAGTTGACATAATAATAACCCCATTTGTAACAATTGTTGCCGGTGGATTGTTTGCAAAATACTGCTGTTCTCCAATAAATGATTTTATGCTTTACCTGGGCTCATTAATTAACAGTGCAACAAATCTGAGCCCGTTCCTTATGGGTATAGTTGTAGCAGTACTTGTAGGATGTGCCCTTACCCTACCAATCAGTTCTGCAGCAATATGCATTATGCTTAATATTGATGGTCTTGCAGCTGGTGCAGCAACAGCCGGATGTTGTGCGCAAATGATTGGATTCGCAGTTATAAGCTTCTCCGACAACGGTATAGGTGGTCTTATTTCACAAGGATTGGGCACTTCAATGCTCCAGATAGGAAATATAGCAAAAAAACCACTCATTTGGATAGCACCAACAATTACCTCTGCAATTCTTGGTCCTGTATCTACCGTAATTTTAGGAATGACCAACAACGCGTTGGGAGCAGGTATGGGAACTTCTGGCCTTGTTGGACCTTTGGCTGCATATGCAACAATGAGCTCAACAACAGACTCTACACTACTTATATCAGAAATTGTAGGTCTGTACTTTATTGCTCCTGCTATAATCTGTTATCTGATACACCTGTTTATGGTTAAACGTGGATGGATTAAACCTGGTGATTTCAAATTGGCTTAATTCAATTCCTTTAAAAGAATATTACATAGGTTAGTACAGGAATCTTCAAGAAGATCCAGAACATAATCAAAATCTTTCCCTGTTCCATAATATGGGTCAGGGATTATTTTTGCCTCATGTTCAGTACAATATTCTGCAAGAAGTGTAACTTTCTTTGTTGTTAATTCTTCATTAATTCTTGACAATCTTTTGATATTGTCATTATCCATTGCAAAAATATAATCAAACTCTTCAAAATCCTTTTGGGTAATTGGTCTTGATCTGTGTGTGAGATTGTATCCTCTCATCTTTGCATGCGCAATCATACGTGGGTCACTGAGTTCACCCTGATGGTATGATATCAAACCGGCAGAATCAACACTAAAGTGTTTCTCTACCCCTCTTTGTTGAATGATTTTCTCAAAAACTCCTTGAGCAGCAGATGATCTGCAAATATTGCCTAAACACACAAATAAAATCTTGAACATAAGTAAAAATTATGGGTTATATATTTGCAAAAATATAAAGAATATCACATTTAATTTGTATTTTTGTAGTAAATAGAGTAGTAATTTTCTAAAGTATAAAACTATGCTTACACAAATAATAAACGGAATTATTCATACGCCATCGGGTTGGCTTAAAGGTGGATCAATTGTAATTAGTGACAATAAGATATTAGAGGTTTTCAATTGTGAATTACCAATCATTGGAGCTAAGATAATTGATGCAAAAGGAATGTACATTACCCCTGGTGGAGTTGAAATTCACTGCCATGGTGGTGGAGGAAGAGATTTTATGGAAGGAACAGAAGATGCATTCAGAACTGCTGTTGAGGCACACATGCAACATGGTACTACAAGTATTTTCCCTACATTGTCATCATCATCAATCCCAATGATTAAGGCTGCTGCACATACAACAGAAAAATTGATGGTTGAAGAAAACAGCCCTATTCTTGGTCTTCACCTAGAAGGTCACTATTTTAACATGAAAATGGCAGGTGGTCAAATTCCTGAATACATTAAAGATCCAGATCCAAACGAGTATATTCCTCTATTGGAAGAGACAAGTTGCATTAAAAGATGGGATGCAGCTCCAGAATTACCAGGAGCAGAGGCATTTGGAAAATATATTACACAAAAGGGAATTTTGGCATCAGTAGGACACACTCAAGCTGAGTATGAAGATATAGAAGCTGCATGGGAAGCAGGTTACAGCCACGCTACTCACTTCTATAATGCAATGCCCGGTTTCCATAAAAAGAATGAGTATAAATATGAGGGTACAGTAGAGAGTATATACCTTATTGACGATATGACAGTAGAGGTAGTTGCAGACGGTATCCACGTCCCTCCTACTATCCTTAAACTTGTATACAAAATTAAAGGTGTAGAGAAAACTGCTTTAATTACAGATGCTCTTGCTTGTGCTGCTAGTGACAGTCAAGTTGCATTTGACCCTAGAGTCATAATTGAGGACGGCGTATGTAAACTTGCCGACAGATCTGCTTTGGCCGGTAGTATTGCCACAATGGACAGACTAATCAAGACTATGACACTTAAAGCAGGTATTCCTTTATATGATGTAATTAGAATGATTTCTGAGACCCCTTCAAAGATTATGAATGTCTACAACAGAAAAGGTTCATTACAAAGAGGAAAAGATGCAGATATCCTTATTATAGACAAGAATTACGAGGTTAGAGGCGTAATTGCAATGGGTAAAACAATTAAAAGCTTTGTATAAAGATGTTGACTCAAATTACTAATGGTGTAATCTTAACTCCAAATGGGTGGCTTAAAGGGGGTTCATTAATTCTAAGAGATTCAAAAATATATACTGTTACAGAGGCCCAGTTACCTATTTTAGGAGCTAATATAGTTGATGCACAAGGTCAATACATAGTACCTGGCTTTGTTGCAATGGATGTATATGGTGCAAATGGACACTCTTTTAGTGAGTGCACTAAAGAGGCATTTGATACAATAACAAAAGCTCATGTAGAGCATGGAGCAACCACAATATTTCCTACAATCGGTCCATCATCAAAAGATGAAATTGAAAACATCATTTCATTATGTGAAGAGATAATGAAAGATGAAAATACACCTGTAAAAGGTTTGCATCTTGTGGGACCATACTTGAGCGAAACAATGACAAAACACAGATACAATGTAAGAGTTCCCAACAAAGAGGAATACACTAACATTGTAAACAGTACTGATGTAATTAAAAGATGGGATGCCAGTCCAGAACTCGAAGGGGCATTGGACTTTGCCAAATGTATGAAAAAGCACAATATTGTAACTGCAATTTCACATACAGAGGCAGAATATGAAGATGTAGAAAAAGCCTACAATGCTGGATATACACACGCAGCCCAACTTTATAATTCAATGCCAGGCTTCCATAAAAGAAGAGAGTACAAATATGAAGGTACAGTTGAGAGTGTTCTTCTTATAGATGATATGTCTACAGAGATTATTGCAGATGGCAAACACTTGCCAGGTACAATCTTAAAACTTGTATATAAATTAAAAGGTGTTGAAAAATTATCTCTTGTAACAGCTGCATTATCTTATGCTGCATATGAGGGCGAAATTCCAGAATCAGACAATATATTTATTGAGGATGGAGTTTGTAAACTTAAAAAAGACAAATCATTGGTTGGAAGTATTGCTACAATGGACACACTAGTAAAAACTATGGTTCAAAAAGCAGATG
>JAFYMJ010000320.1 GCA_017556665.1 Bacteroidales bacterium | reverse complement strand
TTGCCAAGATAATGTTTGATTATATCATTCAGACTTGCACCATTATGTCTAAGAGACAACATGCCTGCAATGTAATCGTGAGTAGCACCCATGAATACACAGCCAAGCACAATCCAAAGATATGCAAGAGGACCATATGCAGCACCCATAATAGCTCCAAATATAGGGCCTAATCCTGCAATGTTAAGGAACTGGATAATGAATATTTTCCAAGGCTTAATGACTTTATAGTCAACTCCATCAGCCATTGATATGGCTGGAACATCCCTTTTTGGATCTGCACCAAAGAATTTGTCCAGGAATTTTCCATATGTAAAGTATCCGGCTATAAGGATTGTAATTGATATCAGAAACGTAATCATCTTCTTCCAAATTTGAAATTATATTCTACAAATTTATCTAAATATTGTTTTAAATTTGTGATAACTTTAAAAATAATGTATGAAAAGGATAATAATATTTGGAGCTTCGTCGGGAATAGGAGAATCATTAGCACAAAAATATGCACAGGAGGGGAATAAAATATGTGCGTGTGCAAGAAGAGTCAAAAATTTGGAACAATTGCAGAAGAAGTTTCCAGACAATATTATGGTAAGTGGGGTAGATGTAGCCACCTTGTGGGAAGAAGAGGGGGGAAATCTTAATGAGACTGTCAAGTGCCAATTCAATGATATGGTAAAGATGTTGGGTGGGGTAGATCTGGTCATATATTGTTCGGGTGTAGGCAAGCAGAATAAAGTGTTGGATACTGCAATAGAGTGCAGCACAATAAATGTAAATGTTAAGGGTTTTACCGCTGTGGTTACAGCAACAGTAAATTATGCCAAGGGGGTTGCCCATAATGTGCAGTTTGCCACAATAGCATCAGTTGCTTCTGTTAGAGGAATAAGCATAAGTGCATCTTACTCAGCTACAAAAATGTATCAGGTAAGATATATGGAATCTATGCGTCAGTTGGCTCATATAGAAAAATGGAATATGAATTTTACCACAATACTTCCTGGTTTTATTGCAACTGACTTTATAAAGGATAGGAAGTATCCACTAACAATGTCTTTGGAGCATGCGGTAAAAAGAATAAAAAGAGCAATTGACAAGAAGAAAAATTCAAAGATTATAGATTGCAAATGGGCATGTGTTGTAGGATTATGGAGACTTATACCAAACTGGTTATGGTACAGATTGCCTATTCAATAATTAAAAATAGGGGTATATGGAAAAAATTCTTGAATTGTTGTATAACAGATATAAAGATGAGTTGGGTAAGGGAAAGGTTGCAGACTACATTCCGGCCCTTGCAGATGTTAATCCCAATCAATATGCAATATCTGTATGTACTATAGATGGCAAGAAATATAATATTGGAGACTACAATACCAAGTTCAGCATCCAGAGCATTTCAAAGATATTTACCTTGGCAATGATTACTCCTATTGTGGGTGATGAACTATGGAAGTGTGTGGGCAAGGAGCCGTCGGGAACCTCATTCAACTCTTTGGTTCAGCTGGAGTATGAGAGGGGAATTCCAAGAAATCCCTTTATAAATGCAGGGGCTCTTATTGTCACCGACAAATTATGCACACATAAAAGTAACATTAAGGAAGAGCTGCTTGAATATGTAAGGCGGTTGGCAGGAGATTCTCAAATAAATTATAATAAGACAGTTACAGATTGTGAGTACAGAACAGGAGAGAGGAATAAGGCTTTGGCTCACATGATGAAAAGTTTTGGGAATTTTGAGAACAAGGTTGCAGAGGTATTAAGGGTTTATTGTAGCCAATGCAGTATAGAGATGTCTACAAGCCAGTTGGCTCAAGCTACTATTTTCTTGGCCAATAAGGGGGTGAATCCTCTTAATGGTGAGCAGGTAGTAAGCAGCAGGTGGGCAAAGAGAATCAATTCTTTAATGCTCACTTGTGGACTTTATGATGAGAGTGGTGATTTTGCATATAGGGTTGGAATGCCGGGAAAAAGTGGTGTGGGTGGTGGTATTGTGGCTGTTATACCAGGGAAACTTTCCATTGCAGTGTGGAGTCCGGAACTTAATG
>JAFYMJ010000319.1 GCA_017556665.1 Bacteroidales bacterium | reverse complement strand
GTATTTGTGGTACCTTGCTGCGGATGAGGTCATATCCATCTAGAATGTCTGGCCTTGAAACACATCCGACTGGTTGTAAGGGACCAGTGTACCTGTCATTGTAATGTTATTGTTGTTGAAGTTAGGGTAGATGGTAACGGTTGCCCTGTTGCCGTCTCCGAGCAGCTGTATGTTCACAGAGGCTGAAACCATCATTCCCTGAACCTGGAAGTTGTAGAATACGCTTCCACGCTTGTCTGTACTCATTGTAATTCCAGAGACGGTACCTTCTACTGTAATGCCTCCCAATCCGTTAGGGCCAGGGTTGATATAGCTGGTTGCAATCTGGATTACTGCGTTTCCCTGGTTCATTGAGACAAAGTTTGTGACGCTTGATACAAATTTTGTCATGCCTCTTGGGAACAGCAGCTGGTCAACTTCTATTACAAATGATCCGTTCTTGAGACATTCTGTGGCTGCCTGAAAATCTTTGAGCTGTTGGGCAGCTTCAGCTTTTCTGTGTGCCGCGCGTGCAGCCCTTCTTGCCTGCTGCGGGGTCATTGTGCTTTCTGTACCAAATTCCTGTGCATAAGAATAGTTCCCTATACCCAACATGGTTAGGAGGACGATTGATAGAGTAATAAATCTTTTCATTTTCTTCAGGTATTAAAAATTTCTCCTCTTAACAAAAAAAAGGGCGGGAATGTTCTTATTGCCCCTAAAATGGGGATTTTTTTACGCTGGAGAAAACATTTTAGTTGGAAGTGTGTTGAGTAGGCAATTAAGGATCAATTTAAAATTCAATGTCATGAAAAAATTATTTATGATTTTAATGGTTTCTGTATTGGGTTTGCCTGCTTTTGCACAGGATGAGACAGTTATACAGATTCAAAACAGCAAGGGCCCTTATATTACCGGTGGTATCTGGGACAATTGGTTTGTAACTGCCGGTGGCGGTATCCAGGTCTATTTTGGAGATAACGACACCCATGGCGATTTTGCCGATAGAATTGCACCTGCATTGGACATCTCTGTTGGAAAATGGATCACCCCTTCTGTAGGTATGAGAGTGCAGTACTCAGGCCTTAAAGCAAAAGGGTGGACAGACGGCAAGCTCCCTTATTCTTATGGTTCTCCCGACAGCTACGGCTATTATAAGGAGAAGTTCAACACAATGAACCTTCATGCAGACTTGTTGTGGAATGTTTCCAACCAGTTTGGCGGCGAGAACGGGTACAGGTTCTGGAGTTTTGTCCCTTATGCGGGTTTTGGTTTGGCCCACTCTTGGGGACATGGCACTTCCAACGATGAACTGGCTGCCAACGCAGGTTTGCTGCACAATATCAGAATCTCTGATGTCATTGATATAAGTGTGGATATGAGAGCCATGTTTGTAAACCAAAGGTTTGCATATTCCAACGGAAGCAATGGCGTTAATGTAATGGGTAGCGTAACTGCCGGAATCACCTACAAGATCAACAATGTTGGATTCCAGAGAGCTTCAGACCTTATTGTAATTGAAGACAATACCAAGTATGTTGAGCAGATCACAGCTTTGGAGCAGATGCTTGTTCAGGCAGATGCAAAGAGAGCTGCATTGGAGAAGACCATCCAGGCTCAGACTGCCCAGATGAATGAGATGCGCAGCACAGAGACTACCATTCCGGTCCTTCCAAAATTGGCTATCTTCTTTGAGATTGGCAAGGCAAAACTTACCCAGATGTCTATCATCAACTTGGGCTACCTTGCAGATATCTTGAAACAGTATCCCGACAAACGTTTCATGATCTTTGCTTCTGCCGACAAACAGACCGGCACACCTGAGTGGAACATGAAGCTCAGCCAGAAGAGAGGTGAGGCAGTGTACGATGTATTGGTGAAGAAATACGGAGTGAACCCGGACCAGTTGAAGATTGATGCAGTGGGTGTAACCCAGCAGAAATTTGACCAGCCTCAGCTTAACAGAGTTGTAGTGATTGAAGATAATGACTAGTTGTTATGAAACTTTTAAGAATTTTGGTGGCCTGCGCTCTAGCGGCCACCTTTTCTGCTCAGAAAGCTTCTGCGCAGGACACATTGGTACTTAAAGTATTGGAGG
>JAFYMJ010000318.1 GCA_017556665.1 Bacteroidales bacterium | reverse complement strand
CAATGGTGATGCAGAGAGATTTGAGAAGGTTATTGACAGCACCATCAAACGTCATAGAGACAACATGTTGAATGAGTCTGATTGTCCCGACAGCGGTTTGTGGTTCATAAGAGCAATCCAGCAGTATGTAGATTATGGTGCAGATGCCGCACAGGTATGGAAGAAGTACGGCAAATGGATGGTAGATATCATTGAGTCATTCCTTAACAACAGCAGAGAGAGCGTAAGACTTCACGAGAACGGTCTTTTGTGGGCTCAGAAATTTGGTGTTGCCCTAACATGGATGAATACATATGTAGATGGCAGACCTGTAAGTGAGCGTGGCGGATACCAGGTAGAGGTAAATGCACTATGGTATAACGCACTTTGCTTTGTTAGAGACCTTGACTTGAAATTCGGTAAAGGAAAACTTGTACAGAAGACAGATAATATAATAGGTAAGATTAGGGAGAACTACACCAGAGTATTCTGGTGCGAGGAGAGAAACCATCTTGCAGACCACGTTGACGACAGAGGACAGAATGTATTTACAAGACCTAACCAGCTTATTGCTTGTTGCGTGAAATACTCTCCACTTGATGACGAGACCAAGATGGCAGTACTTACTGCTGTTAAGAAGGAGCTTCTAACAGTAAGAGGTGTCAGATCTCTTTCTCCTAAGAATCCTTTGTACAGAGGAGTATATGAGGGAGACCAGGGAAGCAGGGATATTGCACACTTCAACGGTTGTGCTTTCCCATGGCTGCTTGGACCATATATTGAGGCAAACCTTGCTCTTACCGGCAAGAGCTTTGCAAGAAAGGCAAAAGAGCTTCTTGATGCATTTGAGGAGGATATGGCTATCCATGGTATAGGCTCAGTAGCTGAGATCTATGATGGAGACCCTTCACACAAACCTCACGGATGTATCTCTTCTGCAATAAGCGTTGCAGAGATTCTTAGAAGCAAGAGCATGTTGAACAGAATTAAAAAGTAAAGAGAGATGAAAGTATTGATGTTTGGATGGGAGTTCCCTCCACATATTGCCGGTGGTTTGGGTACTGCATGTTACGGACTAACAAAAGGTCTTGCTAAACATGATGTGGAGGTTCTGTTCGTTATGCCTTCAGCATCGGGTGATGAGGACCAGAGCGCTGTGAAGATTATCAATGCCAGTGACATTTCAGTGGCAGAGGTGTGGGGAAAGACAGATATCAGCAGATTGGAGAGCTTCCTTAGCAATGTGAGCTTCTTCAAAGTGTCATCAGGTCTTGTTCCTTACATTGATCCTGAGATGTTCTCATCTATGGTTGAGAGACAGGAGAAGCATTCACGTTATGAGGAGTACGAGCAATTCAAGATCCACTATGGCGGCAAATACAAATTCTCTGGAAAATATGGTGCAAACCTTATGGAGGAGGTACAGAGATACGCTATGGTTGCCAGTGCAATTGCTTTGGAGAACGATTTTGATGTAATCCACGCTCACGACTGGCTTACTTATGCAGCAGGTATTGCTGCAAAGAAAATTTCGGGAAAACCGCTTGTTATCCACGTGCACGCAACATCATT
>JAFYMJ010000036.1 GCA_017556665.1 Bacteroidales bacterium | reverse complement strand
TGACGGACAGAAATCGCATATAAGGCCTACATGTAGGGTAAGACTGCAATGGAAGTCAAAGCCCGATAGTCATTCGGAATACATGTGGGTAAATGCGGCAGGCATAAGGCGGAAAGAGCATGTTCTTATCTGGGGAGGTCTCGCAGACGAGCCAAGAGGCAAGTAGTAACAACGAACTGCGAGAAGTCAGCCGAGGTCATAGTACCTGCAAGACAGGGAAGGACCGAACCCTATTAAGTGAACATGGTTGCTCACCTCATGGAGTAAAGTGCAGAAATATGCCTATCCACAGAATTGTAGGACGGAATCCGAGAAATATGTGGAAGCGCACATATCCAAGATAATGACAACCATAAACTCACGGAAGTGAATACTACGGAGAAGCGTTGTACAGATACGAACGTTAGAGCATTAGAATCCTCTAGCGAGTACGCAGCCCTGCAATGTGTATTCATCGCAAATGGGGAACCGCCGTATGCGGACCCGCATGTACGGTGGTGTGGGAGGTCGGAAAACAAAAGTAGGAAGAAAACTTACCTTTGTTTTCCTCCTACCCGATTGTATCAGGTGATATCCTAGTGACATCCGCCACATCCGCATGAAGAGCAGTCTGATGCACATCCATCACCACATGAATGTTGGACTTTTTCACCAAACAAACCGTTTGTAAGCTCTGTTTCTGTAGCTTCTCTAATAGCCTCAACTTTACCGCTAAAGTGAAGTGATGCACCAGCAAGAGGGTGATTGAAGTTCATTAGAATTGTATCTTCTTTAATCTCGTCAATGCTTCCATTAAGTCTGTTACCCTCTGAATCCATCATAGGAAGTACGTTTCCAACTACAAGAAGACCCTCTTCTATTTTACCCTCTACTTCGAACAACTTTTTAGGTAACTCTACAATAGCATCTGGGTTGACCTCGCCATATCCCTCAGTTGCTGTTAATGTAAAATCAAAAGTGTCACCAACTTTTTTACCAGCAACATTCTCCTCAAATTTAGGAAGAAGGTAACCGGTTCCAAAAATGAACTGCATTGGTTTTTGTGCAGTTACAGTCTCAATAACATCACCCTCAACCTCTAATGTGTATGATAGAGATACTACTTTATTTTGATTAATTTCCATTTTAGTTATATTGAATTGTTAATAATTTATCTTTTATGCAAAATTGATGCAATTTTTTTATTATCACAAATTTTATTTTTCAGCTGTCTCTTTTCCTTTTACATTTCTTACTATTTTATATCCGATTGCTGCAAATATTACAGTAATTATTGGAGAGATGTAACAGAAGAAGCAGTACGGTGCATAAACTAATGTTGGTATTCCAAGTACACTGCTTTGTACAACACCACAACTGTTCCAAGGGATAAGGACAGAGGTTACAGCTGCAGAATCCTGTAGCGTACGGCTAAGCAGTTTGCCTTGGTAACCATTGTCTTCATACATTTTGCTGAACATCTTTCCAGGTATTATAATAGACATGTACTGGTCAGACAATATAAGGTTGCAGGCTATACATGTAGATGCTGTAGTGGCTACAAGACTTGTACAGCTTCTGATGAATTTAGAAAGCTTTATTGTAATCACTTCTATAAAACCACCAACTTCCATTACAGCTCCAAATGCACTTACGCACATTACAAGCCATACGGTGTTCAGCATACCATACATGCCATTTGTAGAAGCCAGATCATCAATCAATGGATCTCCTGTTGAGATTTCAATTGGACTTGACAACAATTTAAGTGGTGCGTAGAAATATGTCTCTAATGAATCTGTTGCGTATGGTGTTATCTGTGCTATGATTTGTGGTTGTGCAAATACAGCTACAATAGCTCCAAGTACAGCAGACAGGAACAAGGTGATATATGGTGATACCTTTTTGTACATAAGGAAGATTGTTACGCCAGGAATAAGGAATAACCATAATGATATATTGAAATTTGATGCCAGACTCTCGCATTGTGCTGCAACATCAAGATTATCGTTGTTTGGTATCAGAAGTCCTGCAACAAGGAAAAAGATTGTTGTAATTACAAAGGTAGGAACATTTGTTATCAGTGTATATTTTACATGTTCGTATAAGTTAACCCTTGCAATTGATGCCGACAAGTTTGTTGTATCTGACAATGGGGACACTTTATCTCCAAAGTATGCTCCCGACAATATTGCACCGGCAAGCCATCCATTGTCAAAACCCATAATCTGTCCGGCACTAAGCATGGCAACTCCAATTGTTCCTACAGTTGTCCAGCTGCTGCCTATCATTGTGGATATCAGACCTGTGAATACAAATACCACTACAAGAAATATAGATGGGTCTATAATTTTTAATCCGTAATATACAATACTTGGGACAACACCAGAGAGTGTCCAGGATGCTGTAAGTGCACCAATCATAAGAACTATGAACAGGGCAGAGGTTGTCTTGCTCATATTGTCCATCATTCCCTCCTCTATCTTCTCCCAAGGAATTTTAAGATATAGGATACATATTATTGCTGCTACAATACTTCCAGTGATAAGTGCTATCTGTGACGGACCGCTTGTAAGATCTTCACCAAACAGATATACTCCCACAACTATCAGAGCAATAATGATAGTTATAGGGACCAATGCTAATAGAATTGACGGTTTTTTCATATTTTATATTCCTGTAAAATCAACATCTGTAAAGGCCAATGATGGTATCATCCATCTGGAACATGTTCTTGCATCGTTGCCTATAAGTGCAATATTTTTCCATAATTTTAAAATATTTCCACTTATGTTCATCTCCTTAATTGGAAACAATATCTCTCCATTCTCAAAATAGAAACCTTGTATTCCATATGAGAAGTCTCCTGTTGCACCATTGCAGTTCCCCCCATTGAATCCGGTTACAAATATACCTTTATCCAGTATTTTTATAATACTTTTTGCATCCAAATTCCTGTATTTTGCCGGAAAATCTTCCAAATTGAACTTTGGAACAGAAGGGCTCTCTACTGTGGGCTGCATTCCCATTTTATTTGCAGTGTATGTATTTATAAAAAATGTCCTTATATGCCCTTTGTCAATTATGGCCCTATTTTTTGTTGCCAGTCCATCTCCATCCCAATATCTGCTTCCCGACAACCCTTTTATATGTGGAGTGTCAATCAAAGAGAGCTTCTTTGGAAATATCTTCTTGCCAAGTTTATTGGCAAGAAATGAATTTTTCTGTTGGATGTTTGTCCCATTCAATGCAGAGAAAATAGGGGAGACAAGCCTGCTTGAGCAGGTACTCTCAACCACCATAGCAAATTTTCCACTTTGAATTTTCTTTGGATTCAATGAAGCCATTGCTCTGTTTAGGGCATTTTTACCACAGTTGGCATAGTCAAAGTCTTTAAAGTGAAGAGAGCTTTCCCACCACCAGCCTTCGCTTCTTGCATTTGTTCTTCCTTTTAGAGAACACTCTACGCTAACTGTAAAATTACTTTGAAGAGAATCTCCTTCAAAACCTTGAGAATCTGCCATATACTGATAATCAAGCATATCGCCGTATTCAGAACCAACAGATACAATCTTTTTGCTTTTCCCGTATGCTTGCTCCATTACTTCAAAAGCAATCTCTTTTTTCTTTGCTGGATCCATCTCTGCAACATATGGATCATATTGCTCCAAATCTTCCCCAACTCCGCCCCAGCACAACTCTTTGGCTGGAAGTTTTCTGCATTCGTCGGCCGACAAATATTTGTTGGTTTCCAATGCATCCTTAAGGAATTTCTCCAGTTCATTCTTCTCAAACCTGTTTGTTGAGTATGCTCCATATCTGTCATTTGTAACCAGCTGAATGTACAATGACCTGTCATTTGTACTCTGAAGGTTCTCCAGATCTCCATTAAGTGTAGAAAATGAGCTTTGAATTCCTTTGTTTACAGTAACCCTGGCTGCTTGTGCCCCATGCCTGCCAACAAATTCCAATGCATATCTGGCACTCTCAATCTCAAATCTGTTATCTATCTTGGTTGTAATCATCAGCTCATTCCTCCTACAGTTAGATTTTTGACTAAAACAGATGGCATTCCACATGATACAGGACAATATTGCCCTTTACCACATGTCCAGGTAGAATCTTCTATTCTGCCGTTGTCTGCAACTTCTGTAATGTTTTTTAATGCCTCCGGTCCATTACCTATAATATTCACATCCTTTATAGGTTGGGTAAGTTTTCCATTTTCTATCAAATAACCGCTTTTTACATAGAATGTAAAATCTCCCGCTCCAATCTGTACCTGGCCATTTGAGAAATTATCTACATATATCCCTTTCTTTATTTGGGAAATCAAATCACTCTAGTTTGCTTTGCCACTCTCCATATATGTTGCCCTCATTCTTGGAATAGGCATAAATCTGAAACATTCCCTTCTTCCGTTGCCTGTAGGATTTACACCATAAAATATTGCACTTATTCTGTCGTGCAGATATGAATTCAACACACCATCCTTAACCATATAGGTCTTCTGTCCTGGAACACCTTCATCATCCCAATTGCAGCTTCCTCTGTTTCCTGTTATTGTTCCATCATCAATTATATTTATGGATTCATTGCAAATCTTCTTGCCCATGCAATCAGAGAATATAGATGTCCCTTTTCTGTTGAAATCGGCTTCAAATGCATGCCCAACTGCCTCGTGCAAAAGGATTCCCGAACTGCCTGCACCCATCACTACATCCATCATTCCACCTTTTGGCTGCGATGCAGTAAAAAGGAATGATGTCTTTTGAACACACTCTTTTGCCAAATCCTCTATCATGTCATTGGTAAGGAACTCAAACCCTTTTCTAAAGCTTCTGCTAGCACCTGAACTTTCCACTCTCCCTTTTGATTCCATTACGCAAGTGGCGGTAACACTTATCATAGGTCTCAAATCGGCATACCCTTCATAGTTGGAATTGAAGAAGAGTATTTTTGAACTGGAATCTGTTATTTTTCCTATTACTTTAACAACCTTTTTGTCCAGTGAGAAAATGATGTTGTTCATATGTTCCAGATATGGAACTTTATAGGAGATATTGACATCATCCCAACCTTTCTCAATAGGGTAGAAGTTGTTCCCTTTAAGAATATTTACCTTAACTGGAGGAATATAGCTGTTATTTTCGTTTGCTATTTGTGCTGCTGTAAGTGCAGCCTTTTTCATCTCTTCCATTGAGGTAATCTCGCTGTATGCATATCCAGTCTTGTCGTTGCTTACAACCCTTATCCCTACTCCGTAATCTATATGGGTTCCGGCTGTGTTTACTTCTCCATCCCTTAGCATCAATTCATTTATAATGGAGTATTCCATATAGATATCGGCATAATCGCCCCCTTTAGAGAGGGCGATTGATATAATTTCCTGTAAATTCTCTTGGGTTACCCCAAAGAACTCTAAATATTCTTTATACATCTTAGTATATGTAACCTCATTATTTTACTTTTACAAGTAAAATGTTATCAACTTTATCTCCTGCTTTTTCTGCAGTCACTTCCACTTTTGCACTTCCCTTTTTCACTTTTACCAATTTGCCAATTGGCTCTCCCCACTCATTCTCTCCTTTATCGCTTATGTTTTTGCATTCACCAACTCTCCATTTGTAGATGTCGTATTCTCCTGCAGGAAGATTCTTTACTTTAAATTTAACTTTAGCACCTTCCTCTTTTGCAACAAGATATGAATTGCCAAAATAGAAATGGTCGTTGTCTGTATGTGTAGTGAATTTTGATACTTTTGCAGGCTCTGCTACAATTGTCCTTTCTGGAGCACCAATTCCAAGGTAGTCAGCTGTTGCCCATACATTGTTCCATGACATTTTTTTAAGGTTCTCTACAGTAAGCCATTCACCTTGGCTGTTTTTATTGTAGAAAGTATATGGTGTCTCAAAGGTAATTGCTACAGTCTTTTCTGCAGCTTTATCCCAGAACCAACCCTCAAGGTAGCGTGGACTTACCTTAGAGAAGCACAAACCATCTTTTCCAAAATATGGGTTATTGTTGATTGTAAGGTTACAAAGCAGCATAAGTTCCTTAAAGTATTTATCCGATGTTCCCTCTGCTTTGTGGACCCAATAAGTTACAAAGTTTGCAACCTGTGAGTGCATATTCAAGAATACATCTACACCCATACCTGCTGTTGGAAGTCCCATATCATTCTTAATTCCAACAAAGTTCTCTACAAGGTTTCTTAGATTTTTTACCTCTTGTGATGTAACCTCTTCTGGATCGTTCCAGTTTACTTCAAGATTTATACCCTCTCCATTGCTTCTAGACATACCTTCAACCACTCCATCGGGATTAGTAAAAGGAACTATATAGAATACAGCATTGTCTCTCAGGTGTTTTGCTTATGGTGTGTCTGACGCCAAAATATCAATCATACC
>JAFYMJ010000317.1 GCA_017556665.1 Bacteroidales bacterium | reverse complement strand
TGTAAATATCATAGGTAATCCTAATGTTGGCAAGTCTACCTTAATGAACGCCCTTGTTGGAGAGAAACTTTCCATTGTTACATCAAAGGCCCAAACCACAAGACACAGAATTATGGGTATTGTAAATGGTGAGGATTATCAGATTGTATTCTCTGACACTCCAGGTATACTTAAGCCAAACTACATGCTTCAAGAGAGCATGATGGATTTTGTACACACCGCCATAACCGATGCCGACATAATCCTGTATGTGACAGATGTCATTGAAAAGATAGACAAGAACAAAGAGTACATAGACAAACTTAACAATGTTGAGTGTCCGGTCCTTATTGCAATAAACAAACTTGACGAAAGCTCTCAGGCTAAAGTTATTGAATTGGTGGAGAAATGGCACTCACTTGTTCCAAAAGCAGAAATATTGCCAATTTCGGCACTTAACAAGTTTAATGTAGATACCCTTTTAAAAAGAATTGTTGAACTTTTGCCACAACAGCATGCATGGTATGACAGGGATGTCTTCACCGACAAAAGCATGCGTTTCTTTGCCTCTGAAATAATTAGAGAAAAGATTCTGCAAAACTACAATAAAGAGATTCCTTACTGCACAGAGGTTGTAATTGAATCATTTGAAGAGAGTGAAGAGATTTACAATATAAGTGCAATCATTAATGTAGTAAGAGAATCACAAAAAGGAATTATAATTGGACCAAAAGGATTGGCTCTTAAGAGAGTAGGCACACAGGCCCGCAGAGATATGGAGAAATTCTTTGAGAAAAAGGTATTCCTTAAAATGTTTGTAAAGGTTAATCCTAATTGGAGAGAAGATAAAAAAGAGCTTAAAAAATTTGGATATATTTTTTAACTTTAGGCAATAAAAATTTACAACTCACATGGCAGAAAATCAAGATCCGGAAAATGATTTGTACTCCCTGGAATCATCTATAGACAGCAATGTAGAAGATACCGGGAAATTCCAGAAACTTATAAAGGACGGTGACAGCAAATACAAGCTCACCGGAATGTATAAAGATTGGTTTCTAGACTACGCCTCATATGTTATCCTTGAGCGCGCAGTACCTCATGTATCCGATGGTCTAAAACCTGTCCAGAGACGTATTCTGCACGCAATGAAAATGATTGATGATGGCAGATACAATAAAGTTGCAAATATTATTGGCCAGACAATGCAGTATCACCCACACGGTGACGCATCAATTGGAGATGCTCTTGTCCAGTTGGGCCAGAAAGATCTGCTTATTGATTGTCAGGGAAACTGGGGAAACATCCTTACTGGTGACAGTGCAGCAGCCCCAAGATATATTGAAGCAAGACTGAGTGAGTTTGCCAACGATGTTGTGTTCAACCCAAAAACAACAGAGTGGATGAACTCATACGACGGCCGTAAACAAGAGCCTGTGAATCTTCCAATCAAATTTCCTCTTCTACTGGTGCAAGGAGTTGAAGGTATTGCCGTTGGACTGGCATCAAAAATCCTTCCGCACAATTTTGGAGAGGTGATAGATGCAGCTATTGCACATTTGAAAGGAGAAGAGTTTGAACTTTATCCAGATTTTCCAACTGGAG
>JAFYMJ010000316.1 GCA_017556665.1 Bacteroidales bacterium | reverse complement strand
TATATAGGGTCCTGTACATCACCGGCTGCAAACACTCCAGGTACATTTGTCTTTTGTGTATTTGCATCTGTTATGATGTAACCTTCGTTGTTGGTCTCAACATATGGTTTGAACACCTCTGAGTTAGGGTGATGACCAATAGCCAGAAAGAATCCGTGAATCTTGATTTCACTCTCCTGGTTTGTCTTGTTGTTGATTAGTGCTGCCCCTGTAACTCCAAATTCATCACCAAGAATCTCTTTAGTGTTTGTATTCCACAATACCTCAATATTTGGTGTATTGAAAACTCTCTCCTGCATCGCTTTTGATGCTCTAAGAACATCTCTTCTTACAATAAGGTACACTTTGTTGCATAAACCTGCAAGATATGTAGCCTCTTCACAAGCTGTATCACCTCCACCTACAACAGCCACATCTTTTCTTCTGTAGAAGAAACCGTCACAGGTTGCACAAGCAGATACTCCTTGACCTCTGAATTTCTCCTCAGAAGGCAAACCCAAATATTTTGCTGTTGCACCTGTAGAGATGATTAGAGTCTCTGCCTCTATCTGTTTGTCTGAATCAATCTCCAATACAAATGGTCTTTTTGACAAATCAGCTTTTGTAACTGTTCCATATCTTACATCTGTACCAAAACGCTGAGCCTGTTTCTTTAAATCTTCCATAAGCTCATTTCCGGTTACCCCCTCTGGATAACCTGGGAAGTTGTCAATCTCGGTTGTTGTTGTCAATTGTCCACCTGGTTGATTTCCTTCATAAACAACCGGATTCAGATTAGCTCTGGACGCATAAATTGCGGCGGTGTACCCTGCCGGGCCACTGCCAACTATCAAACATTTTACTCTTTCCACTGTCATTTCTTAAAATATCCTGCAAATTTACTATTTTTTTTGGATATATCTTTCTTTTATAAAATATTCCAACCTAAGTTCCCAAACTAAAACAAATGCACCAATCCATCGGGAGAACAATAAGATATACCAGATACCTCCCAGTGCAGACAAAAGGAACAAATCTTCTAAATTGCTGTGTGAAATTGCTATATGGGAATTCAATAAATCTATATCTTTTTTTGTTACTTTTTTTGCCTCAACCTCTTCCATCATTACAGCTGCACCATATGCCAGTCCCAATGTATTTGCAACAATCCATAAGAATGAGGTCCTTGCAGGAAGGCCAAAAATTGCAAGAAACGGATTAAGGAATTTTGAAATCCATCTTATGACTCCGTATTCAGACAACAATTTCTGCATAATTGCAAGGGTGTAAATAAGGGTTGTCATTTTTATTACAACCTCCAGTGTTGAAACAGCCCACTCACTTAACATCTCCTTTAAAGTCTGTGACTGCTGCTCAACTCCACCCAATACATCTGTTACAGCTCCAGGCATAATCAAATTGAGTATGTATGCCAGAACAAAGGCAGACAAAGTTCTGATTATAACTATTCTTTTTGCACTGGACCCTGTCTTTTTCTGAACTGCTGTCTCTGTTACCATATTGTGTGCACACAAAACCATAACACTAAGTATTGTGAGCATCCTTACATCCAGCTCCAATGATACTGCCACCGATATTGCTGCATAGACATTTACAAAATAACCTGTTACAAACGCCAATGCTGCCTCACCGGGAAGCCCCAAATAGTTAAAGAGAGGACTTATGAGATTACTGAACCAAGGGAGGATATTGAGATATCTTAGGAATAAAATTGCCAAGGATACCCCAACGGTTAATTTAAGCAGCCAAATACATGTTTTTGTAGTAGATGGCAGAACATCTTTTATACACTTGATTATTTTTGCTTTATGGTAACTTGCGCTTTGAGCCATTCGTTTTATATTTGCTGCAAATGTAGTGTAATTTTTAAATAAGGTACTATATTTGCACCCATATTTA
>JAFYMJ010000315.1 GCA_017556665.1 Bacteroidales bacterium | reverse complement strand
GGTACAGCAAATATTGCAGAGGGTGATGCTATTGTTTTCTTTAACTTTAGAAACGACAGGGCAAGAGAGATTACAAGTGTCCTTACACAAGAGGATATGCCAGATATGGGCATGAAGACTATGCCTTTATACTATTGCTGTCTTACTCCATACGATGACAAGTTTAAAGGTGTGCATATTCTGTTTGATAAAGAGAATGTACAGGAAACTTTGGGTGAGGTTGTTGCAAAGGCTGGTAAGAAACAGCTTAGAATTGCAGAGACAGAGAAATATGCTCACGTTACATTCTTCTTCTCTGGCGGTAGAGAGGCTGCTTTTGAGAATGAGGAGAGAGTTCTTATCAACTCACCAAAAGTTGCAACATATGACCTTAAGCCAGAGATGAGTGCACCAGAGGTGGCTGCAGCTCTAATTGATGTGCTTAAGACTCAAAAAGAGGATTTGGTTGTACTTAACTTTGCCAATGGTGATATGGTTGGTCATACAGGAATTTACGATGCAATTGTAAAGGCTGTTAAAACAATTGATTCTCTTGTAAAAGAGGTGGTTGATTGTGCTAAAGAGAACGGCTATTCTGTGCTTATTACAGCAGACCACGGAAATGCAGACAATGCAGTTAACGCAGATGGTTCGCCAAATACTGCCCACTCACTTAACCCAGTGCCATTTATTGTTGTTGACAACGACATTAAAGAGGTAAAAGATGGTATTTTGGCTGATATTGCCCCAACAGTATTAAAAATGATGGGCATTGAACAGCCTGCAGCAATGACAGGAACACCTCTTGTTTAACAACTAAATTCCCCAAAAGTAATGGCATTTGCTCATCTTCACGTACATACATATTATTCTGTGCTGGACGGTCAGGCCAGCATAAAATCGCATTTTAAAAAGGCGCAGGAAAATGGTCAGACAGCTTTGGCAATTACTGACCATGGCAATATGTTTGGCGTGAAGGAGTTCTTTAAGGTGGCAAAAGACTTCCCGGACATCAAGCCAATTATTGGTTGTGAGGTGTACGTGAACAGGGATGGCCGCTTTACAAAAAGGGGAAAAGAGGATCAGGGTGCATACCACTTGATTTTACTGGCAAAGAATCTTAAAGGTTACTATAACCTTGTAAAGATTGTTTCCATTGGATATACAGAGGGTTTCTATTACAAACCAAAAATTGACAGGGAGGTTCTTGAGAAATACCACGAGAATCTTATCTGTTGTTCAGCCTGCCTGGGTGGAGAGATTCCAAAGTTCATTAATACAGGAAACCTTAAGGAGGCCGAAGAGACAGCTCTATGGTACAAGAATCTTTTTGGAGAAGATTATTATCTGGAGGTGCAGCTTCATGTTTCGCAAGTTCCAGGGATGACCCAGGAGGTTGCACAATTGCAGCAACAGGCAAATGAGGAGATCTTTAAGATGTCACAGAGGCTTGGAATTAAGACTGTGGCAACAAATGATGCCCATTTTAGCCGTAGAGAAGATGGCCCTGCCCACGACAGATTGATTTGCCTTACAACCAATACCAACTATTCAGATATCAGAAGAAAGCGTTATACGCAGGAGGAGTATCTTAAGACAGAGGAGGAGATGAGGGCCTTGTTCCCAGATCATCCTGAGGCAATTGACAATACAATGGAGATTGTAGACAAGATTGAGAGATATAAGATAGACAGAGATCACGTATTGCCATTATTCCCAATTCCAGAGGAATTCCAGGACAGCAACGATTATCTTAGACATCTTGTTTACAAGGGGGCAGAGAAAAAATACAAGACAATAACAGACGAGTGCAGGGAAAGGATAGATTTTGAGCTTGGAACAATTAAGAGAATGGGCTTCCCCGACTACTTTTTAATTGTTCAGGACTTTATTGCGGCAGCAAGAGGAATGGGAGTTTGGGTTGGTCCGGGCCGTGGATCTGCAGCGGGTTCTGTTGTGGCATATTGTTTGGGTATTACCAATCTGGATCCTATAAAATATGATTTGCTGTTTGAGCGTTTCCTTAACCCAGACCGTATTTCAATGCCCGATATTGATGTTGACTTTGATGATGACGGAAGAGGCAAGGTCCTAAATTATGTAGAGGAAAAATATGGTAAGGATCACGTGTCCCATGTGGTAACATTTGGTACAATGGCAACAAAGAGTGCCATAAAGGATCTTGCAAGAATTCATGAGGTTCCTCTGCAGGAGAGTGACCGTCTTACCAAGCTGGTTCCCGACAAATTCCCAGAGGAAGAGGAGAAGTATGTAGATGAGAATGGTCAGGAGAAAGTTAAGACAAAAAAGGTAAAGGTTACAGTTGAGAACTGTATAAAACTTGTCCCTGAAATTAAGGAAGCCTTTGAGAATTCAGAGATTGCGGGTGTGCATGACACGCTTGAGTATGCGCAGAAACTTGAGGGTACTGTAAGAAACACAGGTGTACACGCCTGTGCAATTATTATTGGTAGAGATAATCTTACAGACCATATTCCAATTAGCATAGCCAAAGATAAGGAGACAGGAGAGGATATGTGGGTGTCCCAATATGAGGGGTCATTCATAGAGGATGTGGGAATGTTAAAGATGGACTTTTTGGACTTAAGAACCCTTTCCATCTTAAAG
>JAFYMJ010000314.1 GCA_017556665.1 Bacteroidales bacterium | reverse complement strand
GATATTGCAGAAAAATGTCATCCAGATAACTTTCTTAGCTGTTTTAAAGCCCCAAAGTTCTGTAAGGACATCTCCCAGCATATATGCAAACGGGAATGTTATAGTTCCGGCGTCAAAATAGAAGAAACCAAAAAGACTAATTACTTTTACTGCCATTACATTGGAAACAAGATACAATGTAACAAACAATGAAATCACTATCATTAAGGCAGTATTGTCCTTAATCTTTCGGTTTTTTAAAGGGTTTTCCGATACCTTGTGTAGCATAACTGTTAACTTTTACCCCGCAAAGGTATAAAAAATTGTTTTCTCCTCCATATTTTGTAAATTGCACTATTCTAATACGTAAAACAATGAAAAGATTCCTAATGACAATAGTGGCCCTTATGGCTGCGGCACAAATATATCCTTGTACAAATCTTCTGGTATCAAAAGGTGCCAGCAAAGATGGCTCGGTAATGGTGAGCTATGCTGCTGACTCTCATACAAGATACGGTACTCTGGTACATATGCCAAGAGGAAAACATTTGTCGGGAGAAAGAATAGAGGTAAGGGAGTGGGGCAAGGAGAGATTTTTGGGTTATATTCCACAAGTGCCTTACACATACAATGTCATTGGAAACATGAATGAGCATCAGGTGCTTATTGGTGAATCTACCTGGGGTGGACTGCCTCAGCTTATGGATACTACTGCAGTGCTGGATTATGGCTCGCTTATATATATAACCCTTCAGAGAGCCAAGACTGCCCGCGAGGCAATTGAAATCTTTACAACCCTTGCAGATGAGTACGGTTATGCTTCAAGTGGAGAATCTATCTCATTTGCAGACCCTAACGAGGTGTGGTTTATGGATATAATTGCCAGAATGCCAAAGTACAGCAACGGAAAGAATTTTAATAAGGGAGCTGTTTGGGTAGCTGTCCGTATTCCCGACGGATTTATTTCTGCCCATGCAAATTGTGCAAGAATAACAACTTTTCCTAAAAATGATCCGCAGAACTGTCTTTATTCAAAAGATGTTGTCTCTCATGCAAGGGAGAATGGATTGTACAGTGGGTCAGATGAGGATTTCAGTTTCGCCGATGTATATTGTCCACTTGACTTTTCTGCTATGAGGGCATGTGAGGCAAGGGTATGGAGCTTTTTTAGAAGACATGGTGCAGAAGATATGGATAAGTATCTTGACCATGTAAGGGGTGACAATCCAAAGAACAGACTTCCTCTTTATGTAAAGGTAAAAGAAAAATTGTCGGTGAAGGATGTGGCAGATATGATGAGGGACCATTATGAGGGGACAGAGTTTGATATGACTAAAGGGATTGCAGCTGGAGGACATGAGATTCCGTACAGATGGAGACCTTCAAACTTTGAGATTGACGGAAAGAAAGGGGTGCATGAGAGGGCTATTGCTACGCAGCAGACAGGATTCTGGTTTGTGGGACAATGCAGAGGGTGGCTGCCAAACCATATTGGAGGTTTGTTCTGGTTTGCAGTTGATGATGCTGGAACATCTCCATTATCGCCATTTTATGCCTGTTCAAGTGAAATTTCTACCCATTATGCTTTAGGTAATGGGAGTATGATAGAGTATTCTCCCACCTCTATGTTCTGGTTGCAGAATAGAATAGCCCAATTTGCCTATTTAAGATACAATCAGATAGGGGCAGAGGTAAGGGAGAGGGTAGATGCCCACGAACTTGCAATGATAGATGAGGTTGCAAAAGCAGACAAACAGGCTCTTGAGGCAAAATCTGTATCTGTGGCAGAAGAGATTCTTACAAAATTCTCTGTTGAGCAGGCTAATGCACTTTTTGCAAAGTGGAAAGCTTTAGATGAGTATCTGCTTGTAAAGTTTATAGATGGCAATATAAAGCGTCAAAATCCCGACGGCTCGTTTAAAAATAACGGACATTGCAAGACAATACCTCCGGCTCCTGTATATGGAGGTTATTCAGATACTTACAAGAGGGCAGTTGTGAATGATAAATAAAAAAAAGAGCACCTGACGGCACCCTTTTCAACAAAACAAAAAACAACATGTTATATCTGGGGTTATTGTCCACCCCAATTCCTTACCGATAAAATCCTCTTATTCAACAGGTAACCTACATGCTACTCTAACGGCCCTGCTACAGACCTTTATTTTGCACCTGTCAAACAATAAAATTTGACCGGTATTTTATCCTTTTTTGCGGGTGCAAATGTAAATACATAGCTTAAAAAAACAATAAACATTTTTGTTATTTTTTGTTATATTTGCAATCTAAATTTCAATAATATGTCAGGATTCTTTGGATGCGTATCCCGTAACGCTTGCGTAAACGATGTTTTTTACGGTACAGACTATCATTCTCACCTTGGTACAAAACGTGCCGGAATGGCTTTTTATAATGGTGAAAAGTTTGTAAGATCTATTCACTCGCTTGAGAATGGCTACTTTAGAAACAAGTTTGAGGATGAACTTCCAAAATTTGGGGAATCCAATATGGGTATGGGTGTTATCTCAGATTGCGAATCGCAACCTATAACCATTACATCGCATCTTGGCCGCTATTCTGTAGTTACTGTGGCAAGAATAGACAACATAGAAGAACTGACACAGGAATTGTTGGATAAGAGACATCACTTTGCAGAGTTGTCGGATTCAACTATAAATGCAACAGAACTTGTTGCAGTTCTGATTGGAATGGGAGAGACTCTTAAAGACGGAATTGAGTATGCCCAAAGCAAAATTAAAGGATCTTGTTCTATGTTGGTTCTTACAAACCATGCAATTTATGCGGCAAGAGACAAATTTGGCAGAACACCTATTATAATAGGTAAAAACGATAAAGGTTATGTTTGTGCAAGCGAGAGCTCAAGTCTGGACAATTTGGGCTATGAGTATGTGAGAGATTTGGGTCCGGGAGAGATTGTGCAAATTACCGCAGATGGAGTAAGGGTTGTTGCTCCGCCAAAACAAAGAAAACAAGTGTGCTCATTCTTATGGGTTTATTATGGATATCCTAGTGCATGTTATGAAGGTATAAACGTAGAGGACAGCAGATATCGCTGTGGTGCTGCTATGGCCAAGAGAGATGCAGACATTGAGCCTTACTTTGCATCTGGTATTCCAGATTCTGGTGTAGGCCACGCAATAGGCTACTCCAATGAGAAACGTATTCCATATAAACGTCCGTTTGTAAAATATACACCAACCTGGCCTAGAAGCTTTATGCCTCAGAATCAGAAAATGAGAGACTTGGTGGCAAAAATGAAATTGTTGCCAAACGAGGCCTTTACAAAAGACCAGAAAATTGTCTTTATGGATGACAGTATTGTTAGAGGTACACAACTTAAAGACAATGTAATCAAATTATTGGATGCGGGGGTAAAAGAGGTTCATATGAGAATTGCCTGCCCACCGCTTATATTCCCTTGTAAGTTCTTGAACTTCTCTACATCAAGAAGTACCTATGATCTTTATACCAGACGTATAATCAGAGATCTTGAGGGTACAGACAATCTAACAGACCAAATGTTGGCAGATTACGCAAATCCAGACCATCCAAAACATCAGGAGATGGTAGATACAATGTGCAAGCATCTGCAGTTGACTTCGCTAAAATTCCAGAGACTGGATGATTTGGTTAATGCCATAGGTCTTCCTAAATGCGATTTGTGTACACACTGTTGGGATAGCAGTAGTTATACAGAGTAATTTACGTTAAAAAAACATCTATTTTTTTGCAGTTTAGGTAATTAGTTGTATATTTGCAGCCCCGCAAAGTATGCGAGGAACTGTAACCAGTTGAATCTCAATGAATATCCTTAGATTGAAAAAATCACTGGCAATGCAGTTATTGTTAAATTTTAAACAACTGATTAAAACCAATGCCTGGATTAATTGGAAAAAAAATCGGAATGACTTCCGTTTTCGATGCAGAGGGTAAAAACATCCCTTGCACCGTTATTGAGGCTGGTCCGTGTGTTGTTACGCAAATTCGTACAGAAGAAGTTGATGGTTATGCCGCTGTACAACTTGCCTATGATGAGAAAAAAGAAAAACACACCAGCGCCCCACTTATGGGACATTTTAAAAAGGCAAATACCACCCCTAAATGCAAACTTGTAGAGTTCCCTAACGAGTTCGGTAAAGATTTGCAATTAGGTGACACAATCACCGTGGAGGATTTCTTCGCTGCAGTAGGCGAGGATACATGGGTAGATGTTACCGGTATCTCTAAAGGTAAAGGATTCCAAGGTGTAGTTAAACGTCATGGTTTTGGCGGTGTTGGCGGTCAAACTCACGGTCAACATAACAGACTACGTGCTCCTGGTTCAATGGGTGCATCTTCTTGGCCTTCAAGAGTATTCAAAGGTAAAAGATTAGCTGGCCGCATGGGTGGTGACAAAGTGAAAATCTTGAACCTAAAAGTTATTAAAGTAATCGCTGAGAATAACCTTATTCTAGTTAAAGGTTCTATACCTGGTGCTAAAGGTTCTTATGTAATTGTGGAGGGTTAACGTCTATGGAATTATCAGTATTAAAAATTGATGGTACAGAGTCAGGAAAGAAAGTGACTTTGAACGAGAGCGTTTTTGGTGTTGAGCCAAATAACCACGCTATTTACTTAGATGTTAAGCAATACTTGGCTAACCAACGTCAAGGTACTCACAAATCTAAAGAGAAATCAGAGGTTGCTTATAGTACTAAGAAAATTGTAAGACAAAAAGGTTCTGGTGGTGCACGTCACGGAAGCATTAAAGCTAACATTTTTGTTGGTGGAGGTAGAGTTTTTGGACCTAGACCAAGAACTTATGGTTTTAAATTAAATAAAAAGCTAAAACAATTAGCTCGTTTCTCTGCTTTATCTTACAAAGCTCAAGAGAACGTTATTACAATTGTAGAGCCATTTGCTATGGAGGTACCTAAATCTAAAGAATTGCTAAACATCCTTAACAACATTAAGGCTAATAGCAGAAAAGTTCTTTTTGTACTTCCTGAGAATTCAAATAATATTTACTTATCGTCACGTAACTTAGAGAATGTTAAAGTTATCAACGTAAACGAGATTAACACTTATGATATCATGTGTGCTTACTCTATCGTATTTGTTGATGGTACTCAAGACACTCTAAAAGCTGAGTATGGACGTTAAAAAAACCGAGAACGATGGGAATTTTAATTAAGCCTTTAGTAACAGAGAAGATGACGATTCAAGGCGAGAAATTGAATCGTTACGGTTTTGTAGTTGATCGCACAGCTAATAAAATTGAGATTAAAGCTGCGATTGAGCAATTGTATGGAGTAACTGTAAAAGATGTTAATACAGTTAACTACCACGGAAAGAAAAAGAGCCGCTTTACAAAAGCGGGTTTATTAACAGGCCGCGCAAATCACTATAAAAAAGCGTATGTGACATTAGCCGGTGAAGATAAGATTGATTTCTACAGCAACATTTAAGAGATGGCAGTACGTAAATTTAAACCGGTAACTCCCGGTCAAAGAAATAAAGTAATCAGCGCATTCGATGATATTACTTGTTCAGTACCAGAGAAATCATTGTTGACTCCACTAAAGAAAACTGGTGGTAGAAACAATGGTGGTAAAATGACTATGCGCTATATTGGTGGCGGTCACAAAAGAATGTACCGTATCATTGATTTCTTAAGAAACAAAGATAACTATACCGCTACAGTTAAAACTATTGAGTATGATCCAAACCGTAGTGCAAGAATTGCATTAGTTGTTTACGGTGATGGTGAGAAACGCTATATTATTGCTCCTAAAGGCCTTCAAGTAGGTCAAGTGATTGCATCTGGTAAAGGCGTAGCTCCAGAGGTAGGTAATACTCTTTATTTATCAGAAATTCCGCTAGGTACAACTATTCACAACATTGAGCTTGTTCCTGGACAAGGTGCAGCTATGGCTCGTAGTGCAGGTTGTTATGCTCAACTTGCAGCTAGAGAGGGTAACCATGCAATTCTAAGATTGCCTTCAGGTGAGACTAGAATGG
>JAFYMJ010000313.1 GCA_017556665.1 Bacteroidales bacterium | reverse complement strand
TTTTATAATTATATCTTCAACCTTTAAAGGAAGTTCTATGTCTGTTTTAATTGTAACAAGAAAACGGCTCATTTCAATCTGATCCAATGAAGCATTTATGTTCTCCTGTTGTTTCTGTGGCAGTTCACTACGGTGCTCAATTATTGAATCCAGACTACCGTACTTTGCCATAAGTTTTTTTGCTCCAACCTCGCCAATTCCTTTAATTCCAGGAAAATTGTCTGAACTGTCTCCCCAAATTGTAAGGATATCAATAACTTGTTCCGGGTTACATATTCCATAGTGCTGGCATACTTGCTCCCTTCCAATTATCTCTATCTCATTGCCCCCTTTGGCTGGCTTATACTGAAAAACATTCTCGCTTATCAGTTGCCCGTAATCCTTGTCGGGAGTAACCATAAAAATTTGGGTGTTATTGCCTTTCCATTGGGTGGCCATAGATCCAATTACATCGTCAGCCTCAAATCCCGGCATCATAATAACTGGAATATTGAATGCCTTAAGGATATCCTGCAATGGCTCAAGTGCAGCCTTAACAAGTTCAGGTGCAGCACTTCTGTTAGCTTTATACAATGGATATGCTGTGTGTCTGAATGTCTTTGCAGGTGGATCAAAAGCAACAGCAAGATGGGTAGGATGCTCTTTGTTAATGAGGTCAAGTATCATTTTGGTAAAACCAAACAGAATAGATGTATCCTCACCTTTAGAGTTTACCATAGGTCTTCTCATAAAGGCGTAGTACATTCTAAAAATCTGGGCATGCCCATCTATAAGAAATATTTTGTCCATTGTTGTTCTCTTTTAATTGTCTTCTGCAAACCACTCAATATAAGAAGATGCTGTCTCGTGCAGTTTAAGGCTATAGAGATTTATCCCTTGCGGAAGGTTCTCCTTTATTGCTTGAGCAAAAAAGCATATGAGATTTTCTGTTGTAGGCCTAAAGTTGGTAAGATATACATTAGGATATTCAGTAGACAACTCATTGGATAGAGGGGTCCCCTCTTCAAGTACCAATGCGTGGTCAAACTTGTCAATTACATTTTTGTTTACAATGTCTTTCAGAAGTTTGAAATCTATAACCATACCATTGTCGGGACCATTAGGATCTGTTTTTGCTTCCCCGACAACCGTAACATAAAGTATATATGAATGGCCATGAATGTTTTTGCATTTGCCATTGTAGTTCATAAGTGCGTGTGCACCTTCAAATCTGAATTCTTTAGTAATCCTAAGTTTTGCCATATAACTGTCTAATTACACAAATGTAACAAAAATATGCAAACAATGTTGTTTTAAAAATGTTAATTAAATAAATTGATATATTTTAAAATGTTATATAATTTTAAAAATGTGTTAAGATATATTATTAAATATTGTAAAATCAGTTATAAAATATTATATTTGTTTACGTAGGTTTAACCATTAAATATATATGTTATGGAGGTAGATATTCTAAACTTTTTGTCCAAAAGTGCACAAAATATGAAACCATCGCCAATCAGGGCTTTGCTAAGTGTTGTCAATCAGCCTGGAATTATATCGTTTGCCGGGGGATTTCCAAATCCAAGTACTTTTCCAATAGAAGATTTAAAGCAAATTGTAATTGATGTACTTGAGCAGGAGGGAGCAAAATCTCTGCAATATGGTGGAACCGATGGAAATGCACAATTAAGGGAAGAGATAGCTAAAATATATATAGCTCAAGGATTGGATATAGATAAGGATAATGTAATCATTACCACAGCATCGCAACAAGCTATAGATCTTACTTCAAGAATTTTTTTGGATCCGGGTGATACTGTTGTGTGTGGAATTCCTACATATTTGGGTGCCTTGCAATCTTTTAATGCATATAGGGCAAATATAGTAGGTGCAGAAAAAGATGAAGAGCTTGAGGCTGTTGTAAGGGCAATGTGTGCAAGCGGCAAAAAACCAAAGTTCATTTATGCAATACCAGATTTCCAGAATCCAACAGGTATAACAATGTCTTTGGAACAACGTAAATATATGGTAAAGATTGCCCGTAAATATGATTTGTTGATTGTAGAGGACAGTCCATACAGAGAGATAAGATTTACAGGTGAGCCACAGCCTATGTTAAGTTCTCTTGCACCAGAAAGAACAATAATGTTGGGAACATTCTCCAAAACTTTTGTGCCGGGATTCAGACTTGGTTGGGTAATTGCTCCAAAACATATCATTCAAAGATATAACCTTGCAAAACAATCTTCTGATTTATGTACATCCAATTTTACCCAGTGTATAGCGGCAAGATATCTGCAAAGCGGATTGTTTGAGAAGAATATCCAGTCTACAATTGAACTGTACAAGCATAAAAAAGACATTATGCTTGAGAGTATGGAGAAATATATGCCAGAGGGGGTAAGTTGGACAAATCCAGAGGGAGGCTTGTTCTTGCTCATTACACTTCCAGAAGGATACGATGCAAAAATTTTGTTTGATTATGCCATTAAAGAGAGTGTAGCATTTGTAATAGGGGAGGCCTTCTTCTATGATGGAACAGGACAGAATACACTAAGGGTGAACTACTCATTTATGGATGATGATAAAATTGTTGAGGGGATAAAGAGATTGGCTAAGGCTATTGAAACAATGAGGGCGAATATGTAACTAAAATTTTGAGTTAGTGCCAAAATCAGTTATTTTTGCGCAGCAAAAAATAAACGATATATAATAAGTACAAGAAGATTATGAGAAAGAAAATTGTTGCAGGTAACTGGAAAATGAACACTACTGTTCCAGAGGGTGTTATATTGGCACAAGATGTAGTGGCTAAACTGTCTGAGGTTCCATCTGATGTTAATTTGGTTGTAGCTCCTTCATTTGTTCATATTGCTCAAGTAGGTGAGGTTGTTAATGGTACTTCTGTTGGCCTTTCTGCTCAAAACTGTGCAGATGAGGTTAAGGGTGCATATACTGGTGAGGTTTCTGCTCAAATGCTTTCATCAATTGGTGTAAAATATGTTATTCTTGGTCACTCAGAGAGAAGAGAGTACTATGGTGAGACTAATGAGAAACTTGTAAAGAAAGTTAATTTGGCCCTTGCAGAAGGACTTACTCCAATTTTCTGCGTAGGTGAGAAATTAGAGGAGAGAAAAGCTAACAAGCACTTTGATGTTGTTGGTGAGCAAGTTAAAGAGGTGTTATTCACTTTGTCGGCTGAGCAAATGGCTAATGTTGTTATTGCATACGAGCCAGTTTGGGCTATTGGAACAGGTGAGACTGCTACAAAAGAGCAAGCTCAAGAGATTCATGCATTCATCAGAGCTACTTTGGCTGAGAAATTTGGTGCATTGGCAGAGGAGATTTCTATCCTTTACGGTGGTAGCTGCAAGCCTTCTAATGCTCAAGAGCTATTTGCACAAAAAGATATTGATGGTGGCCTAATTGGTGGCGCTGCATTAAAAGCAGAAGATTTTATAGCAATTGCTAAAAGTTTCTAAAAATTAAACAAGATGAATTACATAGAAGTTGCAATAGAGATTACCCCATATTCAGAGGAGTATGCAGAAATTGTAATGGCTATGTTAGAAGATATCCCTTTTGAGAGCTTCTCTACGGAGGAGCCTCTCTTAAAAGGGTATATTGGTCAAGACTATTTCAATTCTCAAAATTTAAAGACTGTATTAAGCTTCTTTGACAATAATGAGGCTTTTAAAGTTTCATACAATACCACTTTTATAAAGGAAGAGAACTGGAATAAGACATGGGAGTCTGATTTTAACCCTATTATTATAGACAATAAGGTAACAATAAAAGCTCCATTCCATCATAATCTGCCATTAACCAAATACAACATAAGAATAGAGCCAAAGATGGCTTTTGGTACTGGACATCATCAGACTACAACAATGATGGTTAAAGGTTTGTTGGATCTTAATGGAGAGGGAGAGTTCAGTCAATTGTTATGTGGTAAGGAGGGTTTGCTTGGAGGTAAATGGAATAGCCTTAGGAACAAGCAGGTTCTTGATATGGGAACAGGAACAGGTGTATTGGCAATCTTGGCTGCAAAAATGAAGGCTAAGCGTACAGTTCATGCAATAGATGTGGATGTAACAGCCGTATATTCTGCAAAGGAGAATGCTGTAAAGAACAGACTTGATGCTGCTATCCATACCATTTATGGAGATGGCTGTTTAATTCAGGCAAACAAATACGATCTTGTGTTGGCAAATATTAACAGGAATGTATTGCTGCAAGATTTAAGTACATATTCAAGAGGGCTAAAACAGGGCGGTGTTGTTGTAATAAGTGGATTTTATACAGAGGATATCCCATTATTGGAGCAGGAGGCAAATTCTCAAGGCTTGGTAAAAGTGGCAGAAAGAGAGATTGACAATTGGGCAAGTGTAATATTTTACAAAAAATAGGATATATTTTCTTTAATATATTTGGATTTGTAAAAAAAATATCTACCTTTGCAATCCCAATCACCAACGCGGGCGTGGCGTAATTGGTAGCCGCGCTAGACTTAGGATCTAGTGCCGAGAGGCGTGGGGGTTCGAGTCCCTTCGCCCGCACAAAAGACCAGCAAAATGCTGGTCTTTTTGTTTATGTACCTTTGTCTATTCCAATATTCAATCGAATGTAAGTGTGAAGATTGAACCTTTGTTTGGTATTGAAGATGCAACTATATTTCCGCCATGTAGATGCATAATTTGTTTACAAAGGCTAAGACCAATTCCGCTGCCGTGTTCTTTAGTAGTAAAAAATGGAATGAATATTTTATCCATAACATCTGGTAGTATTCCTGGTCCATTGTCTGAAACCAATATTGATACAGTACCGGAGTTGGATACAAATGATTCTATTTGAATTTTAGGTGAATCTATGTATTCACATGCTTCAATGGCATTCTTTATAATATTTATGAGTACTTGTTCAATTTGGTTGCGGTCTATTTTTATGGATATTTGTGGAGCAGGTTGTGCAAAACTGATGTAATCATTGGGAATAAGTTCTGCAATGCAGTTGAACAGATCTGCCAGGCATACTTTTTCCTTTATAGGGGTTGGAATTCTGGTAATACGGCGGTAATTCTCTACAAATTCCAAAAGCCCTTTGCTCCGTTTGTGGATTACCTGCATTCCTTTCTGCATCTGGCTGTATTCCACCTCTCTGGTACTTAGTGTTTCCGATAGGGAGATGATGGGTGTAATGGAGTTCATTATTTCATGTCCCATTACCCTTATGAGTTTTTGCCAAGATTCTATTTCGTTGGCCTCCATTGTCCGTTTTTTGTACATCCTCATGGCCTCCCTCAACTCATCGGTGAGTTCTTCCAGTTGTGCATTCCGGTATTTGCTCCTAAAACTTAGGGCAGTATCTCCGCAACTTATATTCTGTGCAAGTTGTTTTACAAGGCGCAACTGTATCATCTGAAGTCTGTAGAGATTTATTCCAAATCCTGCAATAAACAGTATCATAAGGATTCCTGTAAACGGCATCCTATTGCTGAATGCAAAGAATGCGGTAGCAGAAAAGATTATTATGGCACAGATATGGGTGATTACTGTTGTTGAGTATCTTTTCATTGTAATTTCTATTTTAGTTTCCTATAGAGAGCATATCTGGTTATTCCAAGCAGTTCGGCTGCTTTGTTCATGTTGCCGTCGCTAAGTTCCATTGCC
>JAFYMJ010000312.1 GCA_017556665.1 Bacteroidales bacterium | reverse complement strand
TGCACACCTTTAAACTTGTCATCGTATGGAGTAAGACAGCAATAATATAAAGGCATAGTCTTCATACCCATATCTGGCATATCCTCTTGTGTAAGGACACTTGTAATCTCTCTTGCTCTATCGTTTCTAAAGTTAAAGAAAACAATAGCATCACCCTCTGCAATATTTGCTGTACCCTCTACTTTAATTGGTTTAATGAACTCATCAGTTACACCAGCAGCATAAGAAGCCTCAACCGCCTCTGCAGGGCTTGTTGTTTTCTCACCTTCTCCATTTACCAAAAGGTCGTAGGCAACTTTAACTCTATCCCATCTTTTATCTCTGTCCATTGCATAGAAACGGCCAATTACAGAAGCAATTTTGCCTGTTGATTTCTGCATATGATTCTCAAGCTGCTCAACAAAACCTTTACCGCTCTTAGGATCTGTATCTCTACCATCCATAAAACAGTGCACATACACTTTATCCAAGTTGTACTCCTTAGCAACATTAAGGAATGCAAACAATTGCTCTATTGAACTGTGAACGCCACCATTAGAAAGAAGACCCATAAAATGAAGAGCCTTTCCACTCTCTTTAGCATAATCATAAACAGCCTTAACCTCTTTGTTCTCTAAAAGTGTATTGTTTTGACAAGCTTTATTGATTTTTACCAAATCTTGATATACAACTCTACCGGCACCAATATTAAGGTGACCAACCTCTGAGTTACCCATTTGTCCCTCTGGAAGACCAACATCCTCGCCACAAGCCATAAGTTGTGAAGTTGGATACTGTGCCATTAGAGCATCTATATTTGGCTGTCCAGCAGTGTAGATTGCATTTGTTGAATCTTTCTTGCCATTGCCCCAGCCATCAAGGATCATTAAAAGAACTTTCTTATTCATCTGTATTTTAATAATTTGTTAATATCAATTTTTACACTCTTCATCACTTTGGATGAGTGTGCAAAGTTATGAAAAATTATTTCTAAATTTGTTATATAAAACAACACTCGTATACCTATTGTTGTTAACAAATGGGATACACTTGAATTTACGTGATTATGAGCAGAAATAGAAATCTTACCAAAATGAGAAGAAGTACCAGACGCAAGATTCTGGAGCAAGTAGAGGGGACAGTTTCATTAAGCAGAGAAGGTTATGGTTTCATTATTCTTCCCGATAGAGAAGATGACGTTTATGTTCCGGCCAAAAGAATGCTGGGAGCCCTTAATGGAGACAAGGTAATTGTTGCCATTACAAAGGCCAAAGATGCTCATCACAAAATGGAGGGAGAAATTGTCTCTATTGTTGAAAGGAGCAAAAAACCATTCATTGGTATTCTTCAGGTTATTGGAGAACAAGGTTGGGTTATAATTGAAAACAAGAACATGCCTTACGATGTAAGGGTTGGTAATCTTACCCAGGAGCATATCAATGCCAATGGCCTTAAAGTGGCAGTTCTTGTTAAGGACTGGCCTATGAGGGAAGATGCACCCGTTGGAGAAATTGTAGATATCCTTGGTACTCCTGGCGAGAACGATACAGAGATGCACGCTATTCTGGCAGAATTTGGGTTGCCGTACAGATTCCCTGCTGAGGTTGAGGAGGCTGCTCAAAAAATTCCTGTAGAGATTTCGTCGGCCGAAGTAAAAAGAAGAAAGGATTTGAGGGATACCCTTACAATTACAATAGACCCTGCAGATGCAAAGGATTTTGATGATGCAGTATCCCTTACAACCTTGGACAATGGCAACTATGAGGTTGGTGTACACATAGCAGATGTTACACACTATGTAAGGCCGGGAGATATTATTGATAAAGAAGCTATCGAAAGAGGAACATCTGTATATCTGGTTGACAGGACAATACCAATGCTTCCAGAAGCCCTTTCAAACAATCTGTGCTCACTAAGGCCAAATGAAGAAAAGCTCACTTTCTCTGCAATGTTTGAGATAACTCCAACCGGTAAAGTTGTAAAAAGATGGTTTGGAAGAACTATTACACTCTCTTGCAGAAGATTCTCTTACGAACAGGCTCAAGAGATAATTGAGACAAATGGAGAGTACACATTAAAATATATTGGAGAGATGAGCAGCAACTCAAAGACCAAGAGTGTAAAAGTTACTGCAAGAAAGAGGAAAGGGGAAAAATATTCAGATAAAGAGGTTGCATGGGCTGTTCTGGAGCTGCATAAACTTGCCTCAATCTTTAGAGAAAAGAGATTTGCAGCAGGTGCAATTGGATTTGAAAGGCCAGAGATGAAAGTTCTTATTGACAATACCGGCAAACCAATTGATGTTGTACAGAAAATAACCAAAGAGGCAAACTGGCTTATAGAGGAATTTATGCTTCTGGCCAATATAGAGGTTGCAACCTGCGTTGCCAAAGGTCTAAAACAAAAAGAGCCAACATTTGTATACAGAATACACGATGAGCCAGATTTTGACAAGGTTCAGAACCTGAGGGATTTTATAAAACATTTTGGATACAAGCTTGCTCCAACAAAAGATGCAAAGGATGTGGCATTCGCCCTTAACGGATTGCTTGAAAGCATAAAGGGGAAACCAGAGTGCAATACAATAGAGATTCTTGCATTAAGAACTATGGCAAGAGCCAAATACTCTACCGACAATGTTGGACACTACGGGTTGGGATTTGACTACTATACCCACTTTACCTCCCCTATCAGACGCTATCCCGATATGATGGTACACAGGCTGCTGGCACATTACCTGGATAAAGGGAAGAATGAAAACAAACTTAAGTTTGAAGAGTTGTGCAAACACTCGTCGGCAAGAGAACAGCTTGCATCTGAAGCTGAACGCAGCAGCATCAAATACAAGCTTACAGAGTTTATGGAGAACAAAGTTGGTCAGGAATTTGAAGGGAGTATCTCTGGTGTTACCGAATGGGGCTTATATGTAGAGATTGAGCCTACAAAAGTTGAAGGAATGGTTCCGCTTAAAGACATAAAGGAAGATTATTTTATCTTTGACGAAAAGAACTACTGTGTTATAGGAAAATCTACCCGTAAGAAATTCACATTGGGAGATAAGGTTAAGATTAAAGTATCAAGGACCAATCTTGAACAGAAACTTATTGACTATTCGCTTATCTGGGACCCTGAATGGAACAAACAGAAGAGAGGGGGTAAAGGAGCAAAAAAAAGAGATAGATCTTAAACCTGTCCTACCTGCCGCCACCAACACAGTTTATAAAACAAAGGGGATGACTTTATAGCCATCCCCTTTATTTTATATTGGGCAAAACCTTATTTCTTTAAAGATTTAGCTTGTTTTCTTTTATTGAATACATACATCAATGGAGTACCAACAAATACAGAAGAGTATGTACCAATTAGGATACCAACAATAATTGCTACAGCAAAACCTCTGATAACCTCGCCACCAAACAATGCAATTGCAATCATTACAACCAAAGTAGTACCTGATGTATTGATTGTTCTAACCAATGTGCTGTTTAGAGCTGCGTTGATGTTCTCACCAAGATCACGTTTTGGATACAATGTATTGTACTCACGGATACGGTCAAAGATAACCACTGTATCGTTAATAGAGTAACCAATGATTGTAAGTACCGCTGCAATGAATGTCTGGTCTACGTCCAAGCTGAATGGAAGAATTCCAGAGAAGATAGAGAAGAAGCCAATTACAACAATTGCATCGTGTGCTAGTGCAATAACACCGCCGGCACCCCAAGTCCAGTTGCGGAAACGAACCACAATGTACAAGAAGATTGCAACTAGAGACAATAGAACTGCAATAACAGCATCTCTCTTAATGTCATTTGCAATTGTAGGTCCAACTTTATCTGATGAGATAATACCATTAGGATTGTCTTGAGTTGAAATGAACTCCTCCAATGTCATATCTGCTGCAAAGAAACCTTTCAATGCATTGTAAAGTTTACCCTCAACCTCCTCATCAACAGAAGTAGAGTTATCATTGATTTTGTATTTGGTTGTAACCTTCATTTGGCTTGCACCACCAAATTGTTTAACCTCAACAGTCTCACCAAACTCTGCATTTGCAGCTGTTCTAACATCCTCTGCAGTTACCTCTTTATCGAATCTTAGAACATAAGTTCTACCACCTGTAAAGTCAACACCATATGTAAAGCCTTTAGTAAAGATAAAGCCTAGACAAATTACACATAGAGCAATTGAAATTGCAAATGTTGTTTTTCTTGCTTTAAGGAAGTCAAACTTGGTGTTCTGCATAAAGTTCTTAGAGATACCACTCTCAAACGATATGTTTTTGTTTCTGTTAAGTCTTCCCTCAAAATACAATCTGGTAATGAAGATTGAAGTTAGAAGAGAAGTAACAATACCAATTACCAAAGTAGTTGCGAAACCTTGAACAGGACCAGAACCAAACATAAACAATACAATACCTGTAATGATTGTAGTCAAGTTACCGTCAATAATTGCAGAATATGCATTGCTATAACCGTCTTTAATAGCCAATCTTAATGCTTTACCAGCTCTTAGCTCCTCTCTGATACGCTCGTAGATAATAACGTTAGAGTCTACTGCCATACCTAAAGTAAGAACCAAACCTGCAATACCAGGCAATGTCAATACAGCACCAAACGATACCAATGCACCAAACAAGAACAATACGTTGCACAATAGGGCAATGTTTGCTGCAACACCGGCACCTTTGTAGAATAGAAGCATATAGATTAGAACAAGTACGAATGCAATAACAAATGACATCATACCTGCGTTAATTGAAGCTGCACCCAAGCTTGGTCCAACAACTTGCTCTTGAACGATTGTAGCAGGAGCAGGAAGTTTACCAGATTTTAGAACGTTAGCCAAGTCCTCAGCCTCTGTAATAGTAAAGTTACCGGTAATTTGTGAACGGCCACCTGAAATCTCGTTTTGAACTGTTGGATATGAATAAACCATACCGTCAAGAACAATGGCAATAGATTTGTCAATGTTGTCAGCTGTTAATCTTGCCCAAATTCTTGCACCCTCTGCGTTCATTGCCATATCAACCATTGGTGAACCACCAGTGTTGCCATAAGCAATGCTTGCATCTGTAATAACGCCACCATCTAGAGGAGCTTTACCATCTCTTGAAGTGCATTTGATTGCAATAAGGTCAAAAATTGAAGCAGTAGGATCGTTTTGGTTAGCTTTAACAGTCCATCTTGGAACAAACTCAACTGGGAATAAAGCCTTAATTTGAGGCATATTCAAATAAGCGTTGATTTTTGCAGTATCTCTGTAGTGAGCTCTACCAACACTTGGACCAGGCATTAGTTGACCGTTGTAAGCACAAGGGTTCAAAACAAAGAACAATGGATTTTGTTTTGCAAAAGCAGCAGCATCAGCCGACAAGCTGTCCTCTGCTACAAGAGCATCCTCAATGCTTTGAGCAGCCTCTGGTTGCTCAGCAGCTACAACCTCCTCCTCTGCAAGAAGTTGTGCAAGAGCAGTATTTGCTTGCTCCAAGAAAGGATAAATCTCTGCGTTCTCATATGTAGGCCAGAACTCCAATGAAGCTGTACCTTGAAGCAGTTTTCTAACACGCTCAGGCTCTTTAACACCTGGAAGCTCAACTAGAATTCTACCTGAATTACCTAATTTTTGAATATTTGGTTGAGTTACACCAAAGCGGTCGATACGGTTTCTTAAAACGTTGAATGAGTTTGCAATTGCACTCTCAGCCTCTGCTTTAATAACACTCATTACCTCTGCATTTGTACTCTCTGGTTTAATTTTCTCACGCATCTCGTAAGTACCAAATACGCTTGAAAGTCTCTTGCCAGGAGCAACCTCCTCCCAACTTTGCTCAAATAGAGTCAAATAATCCTCTCTGCTGTCCAACTCTTTTTGAGAAGCAAGGTTCAATGCCTCAATAAACTCTGGTGATTGGTTATTGTCTGCAAGTGCAACCAAAAGATCTCTTAGTTGAACTTGAAGCATAACGTTCATACCACCTTTAAGGTCAAGACCCAAGTTAATCTCTTTCTCTTTTACCTCTTTGTAAGTAAATCCTAGGAATACTTTCTCTGAAGAGATAGAATCAATATAAAATCTGTTTTTTTCTTTTGCCAAAGAGTCTAGGAAGAAAGCTTTGTCAACCTCAGCCACTTTGGTAAATTCTGCACTTTGCTCCATTGCAGCCACTGCTGCATTAGCATACTCTTGTGCTTTTTTCTCTTGATGCGATGTAGCCCATGTGAATGCTAGCTGATAAACACAGGCTAATGCGATTAAAATTGCCACAAATCTAATGGCTCCTTTACTTTGCATGTTGTATAGTTTTTAAAATTTGAAATTTCACTTCAAACCAAAGTATGGTTATGATAAAATAAGGTGCAAATGTACAATTTTTTCCTAAAATATAAAGTATTTCATATCTTTGTTGTTATATTTTTACGCAAATTCATGAAAAAGCATATAGGATTTACATTCGTTTTTTTGCTCGTTTCTCTGTGTCCGTATATTTCATTTTCCCAAACAGCGGGCGAAGATTTGAAAAAAGCTGCTCAACTTCATGATAGATATGAATTTGAGCAGGCTCTGTCTATATATAAAAAGGTGCTGGATAACACTGTCGATTCACTGGAAAGAACTGCAATTGAAAAGAAAATTGTTCAGAGCGAAAACGGCTTGAGTTTGTTGGATTTTGTTTTTGAGCCTGTGGTTGCTGCTACTGGTGTCTATAAAAAAGATCAGTTTTATCTTCACTATCCTATCAGCTCCGAGAACCAATGGGTAAAACTTCCTCAGCAGCTTGCGCCAGAAGGTGATTTGTCTTCAGGTGATTTTCCTGTTATGCTTACATCTCAAGGTGCTCGAAAAATTATTTTCAGTGCACCAGATAATACAGGTGCTTGGAATATATATTCATCTCATTTATTGAATGATACACTGTGGAGTGTGCCTGTATTGCTTAATGAGAATATTACATCGGCTGGCAATGAGATATTTCCAATAGTGAGTTCTAATGGCAAGACCTTATATTTCTCATCAAACGGACACTATGGTGTTGGTGGTTATGATTTATATGTTTGCCAATGGGATGAGGAGTTGAATGATTGGGGTGTTCCGCAGAATCTGGGTTTCCCATACTCTTCACCCAAAGATGACTTTTTCTTTTATAATACCCTCGACGGATTATATTCTATTTTTGCTTCGAACCGTACAAATGAGTCTGATTCAGCAACGGTATATGTGCTTAATTACGAGAATGTTCCATTGAAAAAATCGGTTACACCAGCCGAAGCATTGGTGATTGCAAAATTAAAAAAATCTGGTCCCGACAGTAATGAGCAAACTCAGGAAAGCGGTGATAACGCGAATATTGCTGATCCTGCTAGCGAAAATGAATATAGCAAATATAACCTTGCAGTTAACAACGTGAGGAAGTTGCAACAAGAGTTGGCCGACTCTTATAAACTTCAAGCTTCAAATAGAGAGTTGTATAACACTTTGAAAAATCCAGATGATTTAATTGCTTTGGAGAAAAAGATTGCAGAACTTGAAATTACCACAATGTCTTTACAGAATGATGTGAATACGGCTGTGGCAGAGTTGCAAAAGTTGGAGATGGAGTTTTTGTCAAAAGGAATGTTTATCCCAACTGTGGAGGTTGAGCAAAAAGCTAAACCTGCTGTGGCGGATGAGGTTGAGAAGCAACCTTTCGTATTTGCTCAAAATAAATTAGGTAAGGCCCCATCAATGATAGTTGAGGTTCCTGAACCTGAGATTGATTTGTCATTCAGAATTGCTGATGAGGCTGTAGTGGTTGATATTGCAGATTTTCCTCAAGGTTTAGTTTATCAAATACAGTTGTTTACTGTTAGTAAGAAGGCTTCGTTGAAATCTTTAAAAGGGTTAGCTCCTGTGTTTGAGAGAAAATACCCAAGTGGCAAGTATATATATTCTGTGGGAACATTCCGTACTTATAATGATGCTATGTCTAACCTTAATAAGGTGAGAAAGAGAGGTTTTTCTTCGGCTATGATAACAGCTTTTAAGGATGGTAAATCATTGTCGGTAAAAGAGGCAAAAGCAAAGCTTGAT
>JAFYMJ010000311.1 GCA_017556665.1 Bacteroidales bacterium | reverse complement strand
CCAATTGGCCAAAATAAGTGCAGCAGATATAGTAAACACCTACAGCCAGGAAGACCTTACAAGAATATTCAAGACTTACGGAGAGGTAGAGAAACCATGGAAAGCAGCTGAGTTAATCTGCAGTGCAAGAGAAAAGGGGGCAATAAATACAACAGGAGACTTGAGTAAAGCAGTTGAAAAATTATACAACAAGTTTACCGAACACAAATTTCTGGCTAAACTGTACCAGGCGCTAAGAATAGAGGTAAACATGGAAATGCGTTCATTGGAAGATTTCTTACAGGGAACAATTGCCTCTTTAAAGCCACAAGGACGTTTGTCTGTAATAACATACCATTCATTGGAGGACAGAATGGTTAAAAACTTTATAAAGACAGGCAACGTAGAGGGAGAGACGCAAAAAGACTTTTTTGGCAAGAACCTTTCCCCTTTTGAAGCAATCAACAAAAAGCCTATTCTTCCTCCCGACGATGAGATTGCATCAAATACAAGAAGCAGAAGTGCCAAGTTAAGAGTAGCAGAGTTAAAAGAAGATTAAATATGGTTGGGGAGAATACAAATAGAAGATTTAAGGTTAAGGACCTGTTTAACGGCAAAATTCTGGTTCAGGACTGGACAATAAAAAAGGCTCTGTTCGCCGCTTATGTATTTCTACTTGTAATCGTATATATTACAATAAACATCTGGGTACAGAACACACAAGTACAAAAAAGGACAAACCAGACAATACTGAAGAATTACAAGGCCGACTACACAAGCAAAACAGCCAAGCTGCAATTTGAGAGCAAACGGGGCGAAGTTGCAGCAAAACTTAAAGAACTGGGGTCAAAACTGGAAAACCCCACACAACCTGCAAAGACAGTAAAAGCAGAAAACAACTACTAGAGAAATGACCGAGAGTATATTCAAAAAAATAGCTATCATTTACAGACTTGCCATTATTATTGCGTTTGTAGTAATAATAAGGATAGCCTATTTGCAGTTTATACACTCAGAGGACGAAAAAGATGTTAAAATAGCATTTGTAAGGGAAAAGATTGAGGCTTTTAGAGGAGATATCCTTGCAAGAGACGGAAGGCCATTGGCAACATCTGTTCCATACTACGAACTTAGAATGGACTGTAACGCCCCACAGACAGACACCTTTGACAAATACGTAGATGATTTGGCAAAATCACTTGCAGAATTCTTCAAAAACAAGAATACCGGAAAACAAAGGCTGACAGCTGCACAATACTCAAAAAAATTAAGAGAAGCCAAAGCCAAGAAAAACAGATATCTTCTACTTAACAAAGAGTGGGTAGACTATTCAGAGTTAGAAGAGATAAAAAAATTTCCTCTACTAAGATTAGGCTCATACAGAGGAGGTCTTATTGTTGTAAACAAATATAAAAGGACAAATCCTTACGGCAGACTTGCATATAGAACAATTGGCTATATGAAAGAGGATGGAACAGGTGTTGGAATAGAATCCAGCTGCGACACCTATCTTAAAGGCAAACCAGGAATGCAGATTATCCAGAAACTTGTGGGTGGACAGTACAGGCCAATTAACAGTGACGAGACAATTGAGCCTCAAGATGGAATAAACATTCAGACAACAATAGACATAGACATTCAGGAGGCAACCGAAAAAGCTCTAAGAGAGAAACTGCTTGAGGAGCCAAATGTTCAGGGAGCAACAGCTTTGGTTATGGAGGTTCAGACAGGTGCAATCAGAGCTATTGCAAACATGAAAAAAGGTAAAAACGGAGAGTTTGACGAGTCTTACAACTATGCTATTGGTGATGCAACCGAGCCTGGATCTGTATTCAAACTTATGACTTTAGTTGCTTTGCTGGAAGATGGATATGTTACACTTGAAGATCCAATTGATGGCGGTAATGGAATATTCCAATACAAAAAAGCCAAAATTACCGATACAAAGGTTGGTGGATACGGTATGATGGATGTAAAGAAAGCTCTTGCCAAATCATCAAATGTAGCATTTGCCAAACTGGCTGTAAAATACTATGAGGGGAAAGAGAGTGAGTTTATAGACAGACTGACAAATATGAAGGTTGGAGAGAGATTCAATCTGGATATATCTGGAGAAGGTAGAGCCGTTATCCATTCTCCCGACGAAGCTATATGGTCCGGCCCTACCCTAGCCTCTATGGGAATTGGTTATGCTACATTGCTTACCCCATTGCACACACTTACATTCTACAATGCCATTGCAAACGATGGCAGAATGATGAAGCCATATTTTATAGAGAACTACCAACAGGATGGACAGATTATAAAAGAGTTCAAGCCAATAGAGATAAGTGGCGCAATCTGCTCAAAACACACAGCAAGAGAGGCACGCAGAGCCTTAAGGCACGTAGTGGAAGAGGGTACTGCAAAAGCATTGGACAACAAACACTACAAGATTGCAGGTAAAACCGGTACATCCAGAATGGCATTTACCGGGGGAGGATATGAAAGAGGAGGCAAAAGAATGTACCAGGCATCATTTGCCGGAATGTTCCCTTATGAGAACCCAAGATATACAGCTATTGTAGTTCTTTACTCATCCCCAATGTTTGGTAACTTCTACGGAGGTTCAAAAGCTGGTCCGGTATTTAAAAAGATAGCCGACCACATTTATGCAAACAGTTCAGACTGGGCTCCAATAATGGATGGAAAACAAAGTGCAAGCAAAAACAACCCTAATGTGAACGGTGGAAGAAATGATGAAGCTAAAACTGCACTAAATACATTAGGAATAAAATACATTGGAGCAGAAAGCACAACAGGATGGTCTGAATTCAAGACAGATTCAACCAGCGTAAAAGCCAGAACAATATATCCTACAGAAGACTCATTGGTTAATGTAGTGAATATGGGACTAAGAGATGCTGTGTATCTATTGGAGAACCAAGGATACAAGGTAAGTTTCAAAGGGTATGGAAAAGTAATTGGGCAAGATCCTGCAGCAGGAAGCAAAATAGACAAGAACAGCACTGTAACTTTAATATTGCAACACAATGGAAATTAAAAAAATGCTTACAAAAGTAACATCTATAACAGATGATTCCAGAAAATGTACCCCTGGCTGCATGTTTATAGCAGTAAGAGGTGCAGAAGCTGACGGACATAACTATATAGCAAAAGCTATAGAGAATGGAGCATTGTATATTGTGTGTGAAGAGATACCATCCGAAATTTCAAATGCCCACAAAGAGGTTGAGTTTGCAATTGTAAAAGAGAGCAGGAAAGCTGTTGCTCAAATTGCTGCCCAATACTACAACAATCCTAGTGAGAAGATAAACCTTGTAGGCGTTACAGGAACAAACGGAAAGACATCAATTGCTACTCTTCTGTATAATACTTTTACAAAACTGGGATACAGTTGCGGATTGTTGTCAACCATTACAAACATTGTAGGAGATAAAGTATACCCAACAATAAACACTACACCTGGTCCCATTGAGCTTAACAGATTACTTTCCCAGATGGTTGATGCAGGGTGCGAGTATTGCTTTATGGAGGTAAGCTCTCACGCATTGGATCAGGAGAGAGTAAACTCAATAACATTTAAAGGGGCTATTTTTACAAACCTTACCCACGACCATTTGGATTACCACAAAACTTTTGCAAACTATCTTGCCTGCAAAAAGTCTTTGTTTGACAGACTTGGAAGAGAATCCTTTGCCCTTGTAAACATAGATGACAAGAATGGTGATGTAATGGTACAGAATACATCTGCCAAAGTTTACAGATATTCTTGCAGAAACTGGGCAGACTTTAGAGTAAAAATCCTTGAGAAAACAATAGAGGGAATGCTCCTTAACATAAACAACACAGAAGTATGGTGCAGATTCATTGGTTCATATAATGCCTCTAACCTTACCGCTGTATATGCAACAGCCATTCTATTGGGAGCAAAACAAGAGGAGGTAACAAGAATAATGAGTGAACTTACCTCTGTAGCGGGAAGACTGGAATACTTTAAAGGGGAGAATGATATTATAGCAGCTGTTGATTATGCCCATACTCCCGATGCACTGGAGAATGTTTTAGTTACCCTAAAGGAGTTGGATTGCCAAGGAGACCTTATCTGT
>JAFYMJ010000310.1 GCA_017556665.1 Bacteroidales bacterium | reverse complement strand
ATATCCCATTTCTTATGTGGTGAGATTTTATAGCTTGCCTGAACAAATGCACTTTTGTCCCACAATCTCTCTTTTGCATCATCATTATATAGAACTACAGATCCTGGCAGTCCCCTTTCTGAATACAGATAATTTGCCTTAAGAGTAAGCTCACCCCCCTTACCCAGGTCTCCGTATATGTTAGCCTCTGCCCTTATAGTAGAAACATCAGAGTTGAATCTTTTCTCCCTGGTAATCTCATTACCATTTTTAAGGATAAAAGGATAATCTCCCCTACTGCTCAAATAGTCTGCATTTACAGCAACAGACCACCTGTTGGATATTCTTTGTTGATAAATTATTGACGGATTGTACGTTGCAAATGAGCCTATACCCATAGAGATGCCCACATTTGCAGATGACTCATCAAAAAATGGTTTTGCAGTTGTAATGTTAAGGCTGCCGGCCGAAGCATACATCCTTGCTGTCTGAAAAATATTGTCAGATGGTCCAATAGAAAGAGTTATCATCTGAATATTCTCCAGATTGAATCTGCCAATATCAACCTGACCGCTTTGTGCATTGGACAATGTTACACCATCATAACTTATTGCAGTATGGTTTGCACCAAAACTTCTTATAGATACAGTTTTAACACCACCAACTCCACCATAATCCTTAATCTGCACCCCCGAGAAAGTTTTTACAGCCTCATGCAACTCTTTAACACCCAATTTTAGAAAATCCTTACTGTCCATTGCCTGAACAGGGACAGTTTGTAAAGTAGCAGATGGTTTTGCCGACGCAGTAACAACAGCCCTTTTGATAGTATCACTCTTTATTGTTAGAGTGTCCTGACAAAAAGCTTGATTGCTTAATGCTACAAAAGCAAAGGCCAAAACAATAGCCAAAACCAACGAGTATGTAAAACGCATATAAATTAGTTCTACGAAATTCTTTACCCGAGAATCTCAAGTTAAAAGAATTGTGGCAGGTTTTCTGGCTTGTTCTTTCAAAAGCGCCTTCCCATCTTAACGACAGTGGCAAAAGATAACCTTTGAAACTTATAGAACTTACAGCTACGGGTACAGCTCCAGACTCACACTGGATTCCCTATTACTAATTCTCTCCGATAAAAAGAGAATTACACCTCAATTCGTTCAGCAAAGTTATAATCATTTATTTAAAAGAAAAATATTATTGAATAAATTTTGAATATTTTTGGAATATTAAAAAATTGTGCTACTTTTGCAGTCCCAAAACGGAGATTCGCTAGCTCAGTAGGTAGAGCACAACACTTTTAATGTTGGGGTCTTGGGTTCGAGCCCCAAGCGGATCACTTAGATTTGTGAAAGTACCGCATCTACGTCGTTAGGTGCGGTATTTTTTATTGCTCACATACCCAAGTATGCTCCGCATAAAAAAACCTTCCTGCCTAGTATCTACGGCACTTTGACAAATCTACAATTTTTGACGTTTCACTTTTGTGGGTCTCAGCATTTTGATCAGGCCTCATCTTTTTTTACAAGTGCACAACCATACAGGAGCAGACAAGGATTGAAAATATCCTGAGGGGCGTAAGCAATCATTTCAGATGGGCCATAAATTTCCGTGTGTTTGAACAAATGCCTCTTTGTAGACTAACTGGGGCATCTTTTTTGAGTCCAGAGGTTAAGTGCACTAATCATTGTCTCAGGAATGTGTAAGCCAGCTTGATGCGCTTAACCTATATATACCAGGTTAGGTTAAGCGCATTTGTGTGCCTGAAAAGTGCCTGTAGGGCCATATGGTGTGTCTAACCTCTTGGCTGGCTGGATAGCTGGCGTATTATAAAACTCCAACCATGTGTTTACAGAGTCTTTGGAGGATACATTGTGTCCCACCAGGTT
>JAFYMJ010000309.1 GCA_017556665.1 Bacteroidales bacterium | reverse complement strand
TATCTGTATGTGAGTTGGAGAATAAGGAAGTTGAGGTACTCGTAGATGGTAAGAAGAAAAAGAAAACTATCGGATACAAGGTGTGTCCAAAATCATCTCCTATTTTCCAAAACTTTAAGATTTGGCAGATACTGAACAATATCCAGATAAAAGGAGCTGAATCCAGGTTCTTATATGAAGAAGAGAAGGAGGTTTTGTTCAAAGAGTTGTCGTATAAAGACAAAATGTCCGACAATGAGGTCCTTAAACTCTTATTTGAAAATAGTAAAGGGTTGTCTCTCAACTATAAGAGTATAGAGGGTAATAGAACTCAAACTGCGTTATTCAAGGCTTATGAGCAAATAATAGAAATGAGCGGCCATGGTGAGTATGATTTTGAAAAAATGAGCTCAGAGAAAGTGGTGGCTTTGGTTTACGAAATTTTTGAATCATTGGGCTATAATACAGATATCCTGTACTATGATTCTTCATTGCTAGGTAAGGAACTTGAGCAGCAGCCTATGTATCAGTTATGGCACCTTTTGTATTCATATGAAGGAGACAAATCTTGTACAGGTATAGAATCTTTGATGGAAATCCTTTCTTCCAGATATGGTTTTGATAAGGAGTATTCAAAGATTATTGCAAACGTTTCCTTCCAACAGGATTATGGCAGCTTGAGTGCAAAAGCAATCAAGAATATAATGCCGCACTTGATGGCTGGAAATGAGTATAGTGAAGCATGTGAATTGGCTGGGTATAATCATTCAAAAGCATCTCTTACAAAAGAAGAGATAGAGAATAAAGAGTTGCTGGAAAGATTGCCTGAATTGCCAAAGAATACTTTGAGGAATCCCGTTGTTGAAAAGATTCTGAATCAGATGGTCAATGTTGTAAATGCTGCAATTGACGCTTATGGCAGGCCTGATGAAATCAGAATTGAGATGGCTAGGGAGTTGAAGAAGAGTGCAAAGGAGAGAGCCATTGATACAGAAAGTATAAGCAAGGCAACAAAGGAGTATGAGGAATATAGAAAAATTATACAGCAAGAGTTTGGATTCCAACATGTAAGCAGGAATGACATTATAAGGTACAGACTGTATAAAGAACTTGAGCCTAGAGGATATAAGACACTGTATTCAAATACTTACATACCAAAAGACCAGTTGTTCTCCAAAAATTTTGATATAGAGCATATAATTCCACAATCCAGACTATTTGACGATTCCTTTTCAAATAAAACTTTGGAAGCAAGAGATGTCAATATAGAGAAAGGTAATGCAACAGCATACGATTATGTACTTGGGAAATATGGTGAGGAAAAGGCTGCCGAATATGAGGCTGCAGTAAACGACCTGTTCAAAGGTAAAGGTGGTGCAAGTGAATCCAAACGTAAGAAACTCTTGAAGCGTGGAGAAGAAATAGGTGAGGGCTTTATTGCCAGAGATTTAAGAGATACTCAGTATATTGCTAGAAAGGCTAAAGAAATGCTTGAATGTGTTGTAAAGGTAGTACTTACAACAACAGGGTCTGTTACTGACCGTTTAAGGGAGGACTGGCAGTTAATAGATGTTATGCAGGAACTTAATTGGGATAAATATGATAGGTTAGGCATGACCGAAATCATAGATGGAAGGGATGGACAGAGGATAAGGAGAATAAAGGACTGGAC
>JAFYMJ010000308.1 GCA_017556665.1 Bacteroidales bacterium | reverse complement strand
GGTCCATTATATGGTTATTTGCCAACAGAAACAAGTTGAAACCATATTTTTTTGCATACCATATTATGGATTCTGGGGCAGAGAACAATGGATATCCAGAGTAAGGAGCAACACCTATTGGAAATTCCATATTGGCAACAGCAATATCAGCCTGTCTTATTTCTGAGGCTATATGTTTGAATGCATTTTCAAAATTGTATGATTCGGGAGCATTGCTGTTTAATGCCTCTTTTAATGCGTGTTTGAGTTGTCTGCCGTGCAGCATTACATCTCCAATGAATGTGAGTGTAACTGTGTCTTTTGTAGCAAGAGATCTGCATGACCTTATATCCAATGGAAAATCATAATTCTGACCGCTTCCATTGGTATACGATATCAAACTGCATATGAAGGCCAATATAAGACTCCTAAACATCATTTTTCTTATTGAACAATAATATCAATCTCTTTAACATCCAATCTTATAGCCAGCCATTCTTTTAATCTTTTAAGCTGATTCTCATCTATTTTGCCTGCAAAAGAGAGAACAGCAACCACCCTCTCCTGTTTTGGAGCAAATGTTATCTCTTCTGTTGCATTAATATTCTCTCCTCTGGCAAGGGTCATTGAAACCAGGGTAGGATATTGTGCAAGAAGTTCTTTTGCAATCTGCTTGTATGGGAATTCCTTGTTATGGAATTGTTTAAGTTCTTCCTCAAGTTTCTTGATTTCAGCTTCTCTTCTTTGTACCTCCCTTTCATTCTGTTGAAGCAGGCTCTCTACAACTTGTTTTCCTGCAGCTCCGCCATTGTTGTTTGTGAAAATTACATTGTGTTGAATCTCAAGTTGCTCTGGGCTTAGTCCATGTTCTGACATACTTCTGTTAAGTTTGGAAATGTCTGCCTGGCTCAGCTTTTCTCCTGCAATTGAAATTGAAATGATGGATGGCTTGTGTGCCCTGTGTATAGCTTTATAATCGTTTATATAACTGTTCTCCAAATATTTGTTTTCAGCTACAAATGATTTTGCAACCTGGTTGAAACGTGTTTCCTGAATAACAATTATTGCCGAGTAGATACTAGGTATTATAAGTATGATTATAAATGCTGTTATCGCATGGTGTACTTTCTTTCTTTTTAGCGGATCGGCTATGTTTACAAAAGGGAATTTCAATACTCTTACAATAAGGAATGTTGCAAGAACTATAAATACAGAATTTATAAAATAAAGGTATAATGCCCCTATGAAATATGTGAAATTTGCATTTGCAATTCCGTATCCTACGGTACATAAAGGTGGCATCAGAGCTGTTGCTATGGCAGCACCTGCTATTGCTGTGCCCCTTTCTTTTCTGCATACCTCTACAATTACTGCAAATCCACCAAACAAGGCTATGAACACATCATAAATTGTAGGATTTGTTCTGGCCAGAAGCTCGGTTGGCTCGTCCAGACTTAAAGGAGTTACAATAAAGAACAATGTGGATGCAACAATACTCACAATGGTCATGACGCACAAATTTCTAAAAGATTTGCGCAAAAATGCCATATCATTTATACCTAGTGCCATTCCCAGTCCCATAATTGGGCCCATAAGTGGAGAGATAAGCATGGCACCAATAATCACAGGGATTGAGTTGACATTAAGTCCTACGCTGGCAATTATTACCGCAAAGAACAGGATCCATACATTGGCTCCTCTAAACTGTACGTTTGAATATATATAGTTTTGTGCAGCTGTTTTGTCTACGTCTCTGGCCGGATTGATAATTCTTTTTACATACTCAGAAAATCTCATAACCTATACTTTGAATTACTTCTTATAAATTGTTCCAAATTTATTGGATATACGTTCAGAAACCATCTTATAAGCGGTGTTGACCAATTTTGGACAGCTTCTAAATGTAAATATACATTTTTTTTGCTTTAAGGTCATTATTTTATACTTTTGTATAGAGGAAAATTTTGTTAAAATGAGATATAAGTTATCGCTTATAATTTTTTTTGCAGCTCTCTTGTTGCAGGGATGTGATATGGTTAGAGGAGGATTGGGACTCCCAACATCCGAACAGCTTGCACAGATGAAGGTGCAAATGGACAAGCATCAGAAAGATTTGGCTACAAGGGATTCTTTGGCTGCTGTTCAGCAGGCTCAAATACAGAAACTCACAGATAGTCTCAATAAACTTGAGAATCCTTTGTCGGTGAGCACATTGGATAAAAAATTCTATCTTATAGTAGGTACTTTTAAAGAAGAGTCAAATATTGTGCATATGGTGGAATTTGCAAAAAAGAAAGGTTTTGCACCAGTAAGAATTCCACTAAAGAAGGGGGTGACAATGGTGGCTATAGATGGATATAATACATTGCAGGCAGCTATTGCTAAAGTGGCAGAAATTAAAGGTACAGAAATTTGCCCGTACGATGTTTGGGTTTACAGCGTATCACAAAGGTTGCATATAGAATAAAGAGGAAATAGTAACAATAAAACACAAATTATATGAAAACAACTGCATTTACACAGAAACATATAGATTTGGGAGCAAAAATGGTCCCATTCGCAGGTTTTAATATGCCTGTAGAGTATGTTGGAATCAAACAAGAGCATGCACACGTAAGAAACAGTGTGGGTGTTTTTGATGTTTCACATATGGGTGAGTTTTGGGTAAAAGGTCCAAACGCACTTAAATTCTGCCAATATGTAACATCCAATGATGTTTCAGTTTTGTATCCCGGTAAAATCCAATATTCTTGTTTCCCTAATGGAAAAGGTGGTATTGTTGATGATTTGCTTGTTTATTGCATTGATTCTGAAACATATTTTTTGGTTGTAAATGCAGCTAATATAGATAAGGACTGGGCTCATTTGTGCGAGATTGCCCCTAAATTTGGAATAACTCCTGGAAAAGAGTTATATAATGCGTCTGATGAGATTTGCCAACTTGCTATTCAAGGACCAGAGGCTTTGAAAGTTATGCAAAGAATTTGCGATGAGCCGGTAGAAGATATGGAGTACTACACATTCAAGAAATGTACAGTTGGTGGTATTCCTAATGCAATATTCTCTACCACAGGTTATACAGGTTCTGGCGGATGTGAGGTATATGTGGCAAATGAGGATGCAGACAAACTATGGAATGCAGTATTTGAGGCTGGAAAACCAGAGGGTATTATGCCAATTGGTTTAGGTGCCAGAGATACTTTGAGACTGGAGATGGGTTTCTGCCTTTATGGCAATGATATTGATGATACAACATCACCACTTGAGGCTAACCTTGCATGGATTACAAAATTCAACGATGTTAAAGGTGATTTTATAGACAAAGACTTTATGCTTAAACAAAAAGCAGATGGATTGACCAGAAGACTTTGTGGCTTTGAGCTTGTAGATAAAGGTATTGCAAGACATGGTTATGATGTTTGTGATGCAGAGGGTAATGTGATAGGTTATGTTACATCTGGAACAATGGGCCCATCTGTAGGAAAAGCAATTGGTATGGCTTATGTTGCTGCTCCTTTGTTTAAGGTTGATTCAGAGATTTATATAAAGGTTAGAGAGAAGCTTTTAAAGGCAAAAGTTGTAAAAACTCCTTTCTACAAGAAATAGTAGCATTATAATTGCATGATATGGAGAGTGGCAATTTTGTCACTCTCTTTATTTTTTGATGTTTTTTATATATTTGTAGATATATTTTAAATTAAATAATTACTTGTTATGAGAAATTTGGTTGGAGCATTAGCAATATTTGGAGCAATGCTGTTTATGGGGATTTCAGATGGGTTTTCACAAGATATTCATATTCCATTAAGCAAAAAGAGTAACCCAAAGAACTTGGAAAGAAACTTGTTGATAGGGGATAACCTTAGTTTTGTACAGTCTGTAGGAGAGAATTTGGTTGGAGTTGAGGGGAATTTAAAGCAAACTGTAAATTTTATGACTAATCCTTCTTTAAAAGGAAGGGCTGCTGGAAGTGAGGGAGAAAAGGCTGTTGCAGATTACATATATAATGAACTTGAGAAAGCAGGGGTGACAATGTTGTCACCTAAAGGTGGTGAAGATTTTTACATTGCACAGCAAGATACCCTTCATTCCAGAAATATTATTGGAATAATAGAGGGTTATGATCCTACAGTAAACAACGAGTATGTTGTAATTGCTGCCAATATGGACAATATTGGAGTAAACAAGCTAATGGTAAACGGACAGGAGCAGTTGCAGATATTCCCAGGTGCAAATTCAAATGCCTCTGGTTGTGCTGCATTACTTGAAATAGCAAAAGAGGCCCAAAAAGAGAAATATATGTTCAGAAGATCTGTTATAGTTGCTTTCTTTGGTGGGGAGGATGTGAATACATACGGCAGCTGGTATTTCCTTAACAGAGCCTTTGGTGATGTGGGAAATATTGTTGCAATGATTAATCTGAATATGATAGGCAGACCTAATGCAAACGGAGATGTATACGCATATCTTGGAGATGGAAATGTAGAGATGAAAGCTATAGTAAATTACATTTCAAAAAGGCCATTGAGTATAGTGCCTGTATTTTCACCTGTGGACTTTGTACCATCTTCTCACAGGAACTTTTATGCCAAAGGGG
>JAFYMJ010000035.1 GCA_017556665.1 Bacteroidales bacterium | reverse complement strand
TGGAACTCTTGTACAACTCAATGTCACTAACTATGTCGGGATTAAAACCAGAAAACATTCCAAACAGATGGGATGGATTATACACTGTTCCACCATTGAACAAAACAAGGTTCTGGTCTGTAGCACCGCCCCTTACATTAAATCCGCTTGAGGCCTCTCCCACAGATTTTACACCAGGGAGCGTAAGGATAATTTTAACCACATCAGACTCACCAAACACCATTGGGACATTCTTTATCTTGTCCATTCTAACCTTCTCAACTCCTATCTTATTGTTCCTCAGTTTGTTTGTATTGTCTGCCGTTACTACTATTCCCGACAATGCAAAGACTTTCTCCTTTACCACAATATCCAGCATACCCTCTCCATAAACCTGCAAATGCACCTTTGAATCCTCCAAAGAATATCCGCTTACATCAAGGACAGATTTGCCTACCGGCAACAAAATTTTGTAGAAACCGTGAGCATCCGACTGTGCATAAGATTTGCTTGCATAATCCATTACATTTACCCCCACAACAGGCTCACCGGTTACAGCATCTCTTACATAACCGCTCAAATACGCTTTGCTCACTTTGTTCTTGCTATCCTTGTCGCCTATCTGATAAGTCTTGTTCGCCGATGTGGCTACATTTGCACTACCATCAAGAGCATCAATATAATCCTTTTCAACAGGCTCATCCTCCTGCTGCTTTTGCTGTGCAAAATAATCATACGGAAGTTTCTCTGATATACCTATACCCTTAAGGATAAAGAGATACCCGTTTACCTTGCTTACCACATAACCTTTATCCTGCAAATCTTTCTTGATATCATCCAATAAAGAGGCACTCCCCTCATTTACAGTAAATGTAAGGTTCTTTGCAGACTCATCGCTCTGATAGTATATTTTCTCAGATGTCCTCTTCTGCATTATGGCCATTAGGGAATCAAGGCCTATATTTCTATGTACCGGCACTTGCGCAAGCAAATCACCCACACCAGTTGCCAACATAAACAAAACCAGAAATGTAACTGTGCGTTTCATATTATCCCCACTAATTATTATCTACAAAACTTATTATCTCCTTAAAAATAAAATCCTTGTCATTTATATCAATGAATCTTATTCTGTTTTTTCTTATAAACTTGGATATTGCATCCTTCTTATCTTTATACACTTTCTTAAATTGCTTAGCAGAAGAGACGGGTATCATAACACCATCTTTAAGGATATAATATCTGTTTGACGGATAGAAATATCTGTATGCCCCTTGCTCACTGCTTTGCAGTCTCTCATTGTACTTTTTGACATTCTTTTTAAACAAGATTTCCTTGCCGCTGTAAAGGATCTCATAAAAACCTTCACTTACCCCCTCTACAGCATTGGCACCTATCAAAGCCACATATTTCCTCTCTCCAATGGTAAATCTTTCAACAAGCCTTTTATCCAGCTCTATAATCTTTCCATTGGTGGTAATCTTTAGATGCAACTCATCCTTATGGGCATTAAGATTCAAGAATACTCCAGAATACTTTACATCATTAAAAATTATCTCTCCAACATTAAACTCTTCTGAATATGCATAAGGAGAATCCTTATATCTGAATGGGTATCTTTCAAACTCCACACCCCTGAACAGTGTCGCCCCAATTCCAGCCTGCTTTACAAAATCATATTTTTCTTGTGCATAAGATGCAACCGTCTGTAGTACAAACAACAATAGCACAAAAACCTTTACAACTCTTTTCATAAATACAAACATTTGTTATACAAAAGGTTATTTGAATATATTCTTTGATTCATCGTAAAATGGGGTCTCCATCCCATAAAACTTTAAGATGCTGTGGAAAACATGGTAATGGCTAACCTGTCCATCTGTTTCCTTAACAGCAGGAGCATTATCAGATGTCCAAACCAGGAACGGTATATCTGTCTGATAATCTGGTGCCATCATAAGTGGGACTCCATGCATATACAATCCACCTTCTCCAAGAGACTCTCCATGGTCTGAAACAAACAGTACACAGCAACGTCTGTCGGGATACTTCTTAAGCATTTCTATTACACCATGCACCAAAAAATCTGTATATACAATTGAGTTATCGTATGCGTTAATCAACTCCTCATATTTTGCCTGCGACATCTCTACACTACGGCACTCAGGGAAAAACAGTTTAAGGCTGTCGGGAGAATTCTTATAATACTCCGGGCCATGGCTTGTATAGGTGTGAATTCCAATAAAAACCTTATCTGCAGTGCTTTGCTCTATATGGTCGTGCAAATTATGGAACAGTATGCCATCATACTGCGCATCTGCCTGGAGATAAATCTCTTTTAGTTTACCCTTGTCATATTCATGCTCAAAATGTAATGGTGGAGTTCCCCAATTGCTCCTGCGCCAATACACATCCACTCCATTTCTGTTAAGATAGTTGGGAAGAATCTCATATAACTCTCCCTTTGCACTCTGGTGAGACAATATAGCCTTTACTGCATCTATAGTATTTGTATTAGATGCTTTTGCCTTAAGAGCTACCACTGAATCTGCTCTCATAAGTGGGGTTGTTTCTCTTTGGTAACCATAAAATGAAAAGTTCATGCTTCTTGCAGATTCTCCAATTATAAGCACCACTACATCTTTTGTATTGCTTTTTGCCTGTACATCCGGCAATAAGATCTCTTTCTGGTTAATCTTTTTCCAATGGTTGTAATACCTAAAGGTGTTTATTGTATAAGACCATGGCATAAGTTTGCTTCCCAAAACAGGTGCCTGCGAATCAATCCAAGTTACATTCTTAAAGTTTGTAAGCAAAAAGAGAACTATAACCAGCAAGGCCAGACCAATATTCTTAAAAAAGCCCTTTACAGTACCGTAATTTACTTTTTTAACAAACAGGAATACCGATGGCAAAACACCTAACAAAAGGATATACAGCAACAGAATCCAAGAGAAGAAACTGGATGCCTCACTATACTGGGTATTGTAGAAATTACCCATCATATCCCTGTCTATAAGAACATTGTAGGTATTTATAAAATACAGAGTCACTGCATCTGCAATTAGAGTGAATGCAATTATGCACTTTCCTGCAAACCTTCCCAAAAACAGCAACAGAGAGTAGAAAAAGAAATTGAGTGCCAGCATTATAACCATAGCGCTGAATGTTAGCCAGTATCCGTTAAAATTACTGCTTACATTCTCCAATACTGTGTTAAAAAAAGGAAAATGGAATGCTATTGTAGTAAATCCACTCAACAGCAAACTCATTATAAACAAACTCACTTTTTCTCCCTTTGCCAATCCAAAGTTTCTCATACTATCTAAAAAGTCTAATTACTTTATACACAACTATAAAAATAACAAAAAACAGCAATATGTTATATAAAATAGTCAGCAGCATATTAACTTTATACAAATCTCCTCTGAATGGAGTATCACTAACAGTTGCATCATATCTTGCAAAAGCATTTGTATAAATTACTTCACCCTCTGGGAAATAGGCCACTAATCTGGCATATGAATCTGTGTTGGCAATTTTATAATCAACATTATCACATGCTGTAACTTTTTTCAGTACTGTATGGTCTTGTCCAAAAACTTTAATGCTGTCCGCTATCTGTGAAACTTGCATATAAACAGTGCTCTCCTGCAATCCTATACTCTCTATATGAGGCAAATCTTTGTGTCTGCTGTATTTGTACTCCCAATCCCCATTTCCGTAATCAGGAACTCTCATTGAATAAAAGCATCCAGATTCAAGAGTTCTTTTCAAATCTTGATACCTTCCACTTGGGGTATTAAGAAAGTTGCAACGCACTCCTATCAGATTGGATTTGTCGGGATAATGGAGATCATCATTTGCTACGCCAAAACTG
>JAFYMJ010000034.1 GCA_017556665.1 Bacteroidales bacterium | reverse complement strand
TTCCGAATGACTATCGGGCTTTGACTTCCATTGCAGTCTTACCCTACATGTAGGCCTTATATGCGATTTCTGTCCGTCAGGCCAGACTTTTGACGCTAGCTTCCTTCAGATTCCACCTCACGATGGACACCCTTGCCCTTGGCTATATGCTTCCCGTCATTAGGGCGCATTTGGGACTTTCACCCATTAGAACATGCCCATGCTGGGCGTACAATGCAGGGCAATCTTTTAGGTTGCCCTTATTTTTTTAGATTACTACCAATTGAAGATATTTCTTAGAATCCACCAGCCAATTACAAACACAAGGATTCCCCAGGATAGGAACCTGTTTCTGCTTAGCATGTACAGTTTTGGCAACCTGTATTTTAAAATATCTGCCAAAAGCAAGAAAACTATAAGAGGAATGTAAAGTACAAGGAACGCATTGTACTTGAAGGCCTGCACAATATCCAAATGCAGAAGCTGGTGTATTGCCCTTTGCGACCCGCACCCCGGACATTTTAGACCGGTAAGAAGATAAAACGGGCACTTTGGGAACAAATGTTCAGCAGGATCAAAGGCTGAATATATGAATGTCCCGGCAACAAGTGCCAGGACAATTAATATAACAACCAACCTTTTTGAAATTTTCATTTATCTTTTATGACAGTGCAGCAATTGTTCCTCCCAATACAACAATGTAAAGGAAAATGAGCACAAACAATGAAATTGCACTAATTAGAATCCATGTTTTTGCTGTAGCATTCTTTCTAACCGATTCCTGATACAGATACATTCTCATTCTATTGTCCTGCGACATAGATGCAGCAAAATACAAATCATTTGCTCTTGAAGAATATATAATTGCAATAATGCCTCCAATCAGACAACAAAATATTGTTACCAGAATAGACCATACCATCATGCTTGAATGAGGCGGAAGGATAGAAAGATTGCTATTGGAATCCTGTCCGCTGATTTGGGAATTTACGTTAGTGTTCATTATTTCAAATTGTTAAAACAACCAAATATACAAAAAATATCTTATAGTCTAATTATTCCATCCACCGGACTAAAAGAAAACTCTCCGTCAACAAGATTATACTCATTAGCATATAAATCATATATATTCCTTGCAATATGTCCCATTGTCATCCTTAGGTTTATTTCACTTGCACACACAAAGCCATCTTTGCAGCACATCTGGTCTACTCCAACGTAACCTACATAATTACCCACCAACTTCTCAATAAAGAATTCAATGATACAATCCCTTGTTCTTTCCAGCACACTTGCAAAAACATAATTTTCCAGCACCTTTTCTATATAATTGTTGCTTGCAAGCACGTTTGCCCTATACACCCCATTAATAGAATCAAATAATGAATACCCCTTAAACTCAACCCTATCCTTTGTGCACAAAAAAAGCATTGCACACTCTCTTAGAATCTCCTTTTTTTCCTCAACAAGAACAGCACCCTGCTTCTGAAGTACCCTACATACCCAACCGCTGTCATTGGAATTCAAATTCCTCTTTACATACCTTATTCCTTTTCCACTTCCCGACAAAGGGGCTTTTAGCACACCTCCACCCCTCTTTGCAATAAACTCTTCCACATCGCCAAGGGTTTGCGCAGCCACTCTGTAATTGGGACAAACAATTTCTCCACTTGCCAACTCTGTATGAATATAGTTGTGCAAATCAAGGGCAAACTCCCTTCTGGAATTGGTAGCAATAAAATCAATCTGGTCTGCAGTTGGCATTTTATCTTCTGCAATACCTTGCTTTAGCAATTTGTTTTTAAGGCAATTATTCCATCCCCAAGGTGTTATCTCCTCCCCTTTTATCGGGACCATAAATTTCTCAATCCATCTGCATTGCTCCGCAAATTTGCTTGCAGATACTGGAGGAACATAATTGACATCTCCATTGGCAAGGCACAAATCGTGTTGGGGATTAAAAATAACCATTTTATACTCTATGATATCAGCACAAAAATAGTAATTTTACAAAAACATTACACTTTAACTATGAACAATATCTCATCTGCTGCTTTTACAGATACAAAACCCCACTACAAAATATTGGATGGACT
>JAFYMJ010000307.1 GCA_017556665.1 Bacteroidales bacterium | reverse complement strand
TGAATATCTTGTATAGATAGCCAATGTACCTACAATTGAGTCATTAAGGAATGTGCCTGCATCTGTATGGAATGCAAAAGACAAATCAACAGGGATATTAAGACCTTTATACTCTGGATTCATCTTAGATCCGCCACTTATGGTATTTACCCATCTTCCCCTACACATGTAATCATCTGTATAATCGTTCTTGTTGTTTGTATATGAATACACAGTATCTGCAAATCCAGCCCATTGCAACCAATATCTTGCACCCTCGGTGAATCTTGGGTATCCGCTTGTTAGAGCTTCAACTTTAAACTTTTGGTTATCGGGATGAGGATTTCTTGCAATATTACCTTCTCCTCCACCAAATTTTACACCATCTGCAGTAATTACTGTTCCAGGTTTGTCTGTAAGGTTTGAAAGATATACACCTTGCTCCTCCTGATTAAATGAGAATGGGAATGTTCCCAAATAAATCCAAGTACCACCTCCCATTTGCTGGTTCACTTTAAATTGGCAGGAACCGCCTTTATATTTTACAGTATAATATGCTGCATCTGTACTGTTCTCAATGGTTTTATAAGAAACATATACAGCAAGTTCCTGTAAGAAACGAATCTCTGGAATCCATTTTGCAACACTCTCTACAGGAGTATGTTTTTTAGTCTTTACAACACCGTTAACTTGTCTGAATGTACCCATTGTAAATGGATTTTCTCCATACACATAAGAATTTTTAGGGTTTGCAAAACCTTCTCCTGTACCAGATACCCACTCATAATCACCATTGCTTTCTTTATAACCTTTCATAGGTTTGTCATTGTCTACAATGTATTCCTTTATGCTGTAGTCTCTTTCTCTTGGAAGCAAAACATTTGCACCTGCATTCTCCAACATAGGGACAAGGAAAGGAACAACATAACTTTGAGTATACAAGTCCTCTACAGTCTCAAAGATTCTTGCCCTTTGCCACTCCCATCTCATTAGAGGCTGGTCATAATACCAACCATGGCTTTGCCACATGGCAATATGCTTTCCATCCAAACCATTCTCTATCTGGTAAGGACGTGACATATTTGTAACAAGTCTTACAGGTTGCTCTTGGCCTTTTTTGCTCTTACTCTTTTTCTTTTTGTTTTGAGCTGCCAATGAAGCATTGTACTTTTCTGAGTAGAATTCACTAGCAAGCTCTTCTATAGAAGAATTTGCAGAGTGAAGAGTCACTTTTTTACCTTTATACTGCTGTGGCAACAAAAGTGAAGCTATCTGGTTCAACTCTTTTACAGTATTGTCTCTTAATGCATAATCTGCAAGATATCTGTTAAAGTGGACCTCTACAGAATTCTCTGTTACCACAACTGAATCAACGGCAACAGGAACTTTCATAGCTGCCTTTGGCAACAAATACTGTTTTATGGAATCTGCCATAGGCTTGAATTCCTCTGGCTTTTGATAAGTTTGTGCACTTAATAATCCAGAAATAAGGAAAATGGCACAAAAAGTTAGATAAGACTTTCTCAGTAGCATACTTTATAATTTAATTTTGTACAAAAATATTAAAAATAACCCATATCTTTGCTATTAAATTTAAATAACGTCATTATGGAGAAATTAAATGTAGCTAATTTACCAACCAAAATTGAAAAACTTGAAAAGTTTTCAAAAGAGCTGAACACTAACATCTATATCAAAAGAGATGATCAGACAGGTTCAGAGTTTTCTGGAAACAAAATAAGGAAATTGGAGTATCTTGCAAAAGATGCAATGGATAAAGGATGCGACCTTCTTATAACCTGCGGCGGAATACAATCCAACCACTGCCGTGCAACTGTTGCAATTGCAACTAAATTGGGAATGAAATCTGCTGTATTGCTAAGAATTTCATCTACCCCTCCTGTTGCAGGCAACTATTTCCTTGACAAACTTATGGGAGCAGATGTAAAATTCTGCACAAGAGAAGAGTATAGCACACAAAGAGGCGAAATTATGGAGGCTATGGCTGAGGAGTACAGAAAACAAGGTTACAAGCCATATGTAATTCCAGAAGGTGCTTCTAATGCAATAGGTACATTAGGATACTACAATTGTATGCTTGAAATCCTTAAACAGGAAGAGGAACTAGGAATTAAATTTGACACAATTGCAGTTGCTACAGGTTCAGGTGGAACACACGCTGGTCTATACCTTGCAAATGAACTGTACAATCTTGGCAAACGTATAATTGGATATGCTGTATGTGATGATGTTGAGTATTTTACAAACATTTCTCATACCATTGCAACAGAAGCACTTGAGTATCTTCCAGAACATAAAGGAAAATCTCTTAATAAAGAAAACATAGAAATCAATGACAAATATGTTGGTATAGGTTATGCCCTAAACAGACCAGAGGAGCTGGAGTTCATCAAGAGATTGGCAAGAATGGAAGGTCTTGTACTTGACAATGTTTACACCGGTAAAGCAATGTATGGTCTGTACAATGAGCTTCAAGAGGGTGGCAACATAAAACCAGGAGGTAACATATTGTTCATCCACACTGGAGGACTTTACGGTCTATTCTCTATAAGCGAGCAATTTGAGTGGTAATAGTTAAACATATAATAAAGAAATCCTGCCATAGTGCAGGATTTTTTTATGTGCAAACATTCCGCAGGGCGGCATTGGCTCCCGAAAAGGGAGGGCACCAGCTATGCTGGGAGGACCGCACAAGGTATATCTGAAACTTCACTTGTTCAATAAACAAAGTATTATTCTTTATTACTATATAGAGCAAAATGATAACAGAGTATAATTATTAACTTAAACAAAGTTAAAATAATTTAAAAATCAACCATGATTTACAACAGTATGAAAGCCATATAAAGGCAAAATGATTAAAAACTAGAATAAAAAGTTATACGAATAAATTTGCAGAAATAATTTTTTGTATATATTTGTATCATAAAACAAACAAAAAGGA
>JAFYMJ010000306.1 GCA_017556665.1 Bacteroidales bacterium | reverse complement strand
GTTCAGCAAGGGATAGAATACAAGCCTATTCTGGAGGTAGAGGAGCTTCCAACCATCAAACATACAGAGATTGAATTCTGGGAAAAGATTGCATCTTACTATATGTGTGGCATAGGCGAAGTTTTTAAAGCTGCCTATCCATCTTTAACTGTAAAACAAGAGAAGGTTAAGCACAGAAAAACAGCTGAGGAGTTCTTTAACAGCATAAGCCAAACTAAGATTTCAAATCCATTAGAACTGTCGCCGGCCCAACAGAGTGCATACAACAACATAAAAGAGCACTTTAAGAAAGAGAACAAACCTGTTTTGCTTAAAGGTGTTACAGGAAGTGGCAAAACAGAGATTTACATCAATCTTGCCCTTGAACAACTCAACCAAGGAAAGAATGTTCTATATCTGGTTCCAGAGATTGCAATAAGCAAGCAACTGCAGAACAGGCTTAAAAAAGTTTTTGGAGAGAGAGTGCTCTCATTCCATTCAAAACAGACAGCAGCAGAAAAATCAAGAATTCATAACATTTTGCAGCAACAAAGCACAAATGCTGCCACTGTTATTCTTGGAACACGCTCTGCCCTGTTCTTGCCATACAACAACTTGGGACTTATAGTTGTAGATGAGGAACATGATACCAGTTACAAACAGACAGATCCAGCCCCAAGATACCACGGCAGGGATGCAGCCATATTGCTCTCTACAATTCATAAATGCAACATACTTCTGGGATCTGCAACCCCATCGTTTGAATCTTTATATAACCATATTGCAAATAAATTCAACCTGGTAGAGCTAACCCAAAAATTCTATGGCGGAGAATCCCCAGAAGTTGAGATTATAGATACCCTTTGGGCCAGAAAAAGCCGTCAGATGAGGGGTGAGTTTTCACAAAGACTCCTTAACGAAATTAAGAAAACATTAGACAAAGGTAATCAGGTTCTTATTTTCAGGAACCGCAGATCATATTCCCCTATTGTAGAGTGTATTGAGTGTGGAGATATCCCAAAATGCCCACACTGCAATGTGTACCTTAGCTACCACAAGTACAACAGTACACTAAGATGCCATTACTGCGACTATACAACCTCATTTACAGGGTATTGTACAAGCTGCAACACCTCATCTCTAAAATACAGGGGTGCCGGAACAGAAAAGTTGGAAGAGGAGCTTTCTGCTTTGCTTCCCGATAAAATTATTGCCCGTTATGATGCTGATATAACAAAAAGCAAAAAGGCAGAAGAGCAGACAATAAAAGATTTCTCCAGCGGTAAGATTGATATTCTTATTGGCACTCAAATGATAAGCAAAGGTTTTGATTTTGAAAAACTTCAGCTTGTTGCCATAATAAATGCAGACACAATTTTGGGAGTACAGGACTTTAGAGGAGATGAGAAAGCTCTCCAAATTTTCAATCAGCTTGCAGGGCGTACAGGAAGAAGAGGCATAAAAGGCAAAATCATTATCCAGAGCAACCAGAAAGAGCATCCGGTTTTTACCCAACTCAAAAAAGAGTGTGATGACCTATTGGCCGACAAAACAAATTACACCCTTTTGGCAGAGAGGAAACAATTCCTTTTTGCCCCATATGTAAGGATGATAAAACTTACTGTAAAACATAAAGAGCTTGAAAAGGTAGACTCATTATGTAAAGAATTCAAGGGAGCTTTTGAGAACAGCAATATAAGATACAAAGAGATTACCGGTCCTTTTTCTCCTGTAATAGACAGAATAAGAGGGGAATGGATTAAATGTTTCTATATAAAGTTAGGCCGGGACAATACCCTTATGTCCAACAAAGAGACTATACAGAAAATTATAGAAGGGATAAAAGGTGGCAGCAGATTCATTACTGTGGATGTAGACCCGCTATAGGCTCAAATTAAAATGTAT
>JAFYMJ010000305.1 GCA_017556665.1 Bacteroidales bacterium | reverse complement strand
TTGCAATGTTGAATGAATATGCGTGATTCGCCTCAATATTAAAATCCTGGACCATATCTTTTCCAAGATAGAATGTATAAGAAATAGGGATTTCTTCTCCATTTTCCATATACGATCCTTTTAATACAAGATATGTTGCTCCTTGAGGGGGATTAATATTTTTTGACGCCGGTGCTGTATTTTCAATCCTGCCTCTTTTATTTACGGGAAGATAAGTTGTAAACTCAAGGGGAACGGAGTTTGTTGTCCAGTCAATTGAAGAATAGTTTATTGTATTATTTCCTGCTGAAGGGAATGTTTCAGAAGAATTGTCGGGAATATAATAGCTCGCATGAGGAATGGAGCACAATTGTACTGTTGAGATTGTAACTCTCTCTGAGACAGGAGTGTTATTCGTCAGCTTTACAGATACTTTAGCTACATTTCTTTTAAGTGTGCCGTTAATTTCGGAACCCTCCTTGATTTCATCTGCAATTACAGTGGTGTAGAAAATAGGATGGTAAGTTCCTGAACCATTTCCAAGAATGCTTTCTTCTCCATCAACTAGTTTGGTCCTGGATTTCAGGTCTGCTATAGTAGAACCTTGTGCTATTGTAAATTGATTTTTCCCTTCAAATGTATTTGCAATAAAAAATATTGTACTTGGATTTGATGTTGATACAAGCTTCACCTGTTTGTCAGACTGTGAGATAAAAGCTGAAAAATTTTCAATATAGTTCGGTTCTCCCAGTAGGGTAGCATTGTCAGATGTTCCGTTGTATTGAATAATCCACAGGTTCTTTATCAACTCTGCAGTTTCTGTTGTTCCGTCCGGGTCATATACAGACTTGACTGAAGCCCCGTTATCTTCAATATTGAAGGAAATAGGGGTATTAGCCTCCAAAGAGAGGTGGACGTATACTTCTTCACCATCAACAAAGCTTGCTGACTTATCTTTTTCACATCCAGTTAATACTAGAAATGCTATGATTAAAAATATATATTTTCTCATTTTCTGTTCAGTTATCCTATAGTTCCTGTACCTGCATTTACTTCTTCCCAATCCAGGACATTGTCTCCAGATCCGTTAATTGGAAAGTCAATGCTCCATTGTTTTGGATTTTCAATAGTTCCGTTGTTCTCTTCCTCTATATCCCAAGGAGTAGCTGTTACAGACAGGTTTACATATAAAGAATTTATTGGTATAGTAAATTCATATCTGATATGAGGCACAAAATTCCATCCTAGTGCTGCTGTAAATGTCACATAGTAAGTCTCTTCAGATCCGGTCTTGATTTCAAGAGATGGAAGAGGCCATTTTGTGTTTCCCTGCGAGTCTTTCTCGCTATAGTCCATTGAAAGCAGAAAAATGTTCTCCGCTATCGTTTGAGATGTGCCACTCAGAAGAGGCTGTACATTTTCAGGAGCATTGTATAAATTCAGATCTATAAGACTGCTGTTCTGATAATAGAATCTTGAGTCTGCCGGTCTGTAATATCCCTCATTTATAATGTTTTTCAGCTTAATGCTCTGTAAAGTAGTGGATGCAATGTCATTTCCACACTTGAAAATAATGTCAATTTTAGAACGTGG
>JAFYMJ010000304.1 GCA_017556665.1 Bacteroidales bacterium | reverse complement strand
ATCAATGCACCACCGGCAATAAATCCACTTGCAAGTAGAGTACCCTTCTCACCTCTTGCTTTATTAACGCTCTCATCTTTGCTTCTTGAACTTACATACCATGCTATTGCACCACCAACAATTAAAGGCAAGTTCAAATCCAAAGGAATAAACATACCCAATGCAAATGCAAGAGCTGGAACTTTACAGAAAGTAAGTACAATTGCCAAGACAGCACCTATACCATACAATAACCAAGGTGCACTTCCACCACTCATCAATGGCTCAATAACAGCCGCCATAGCATTTGCCTGAGGTGCAACCAACGCACCCTCACCTGTAAATCCAAATGTATCGTTCAAAATAATCATTACACCACCAACGGTAGCAGCTGCCACCAATGTACCCAAGAATTTCCAGCTTTCTTGAGTTTTAGGAGTTGTACCAATCCAATATCCAACCTTTAGGTCTGTAATGAATGCACCAGCAACAGAAAGTGCTGTACACACAACACCACCAATAATAAGTGCAGCTGTCATTCCAGCTGTTCCCTTCAAACCACATGCAACCATTATTAAAGAACCTAAAATAAGTGTCATAATTGTCATTCCACTTACAGGATTGCTACCCACAATTGCAATTGCATTTGCAGCTACTGTAGTAAACAAAAATGCTATGATGCCCACTGTCAATAGAGCAACAACAGCATGAAGCAAGTTGTTTACAACACCAAACTGGAAGAAAAGGAACACAACAACCAATGTAATTAATATGCCAAACATAATAATCTTCATAGAGATATCTCTCTGAGTTCTCTCCACTTTTGCAGCCTCTCCTTTCCCTTGTCCTTTAAACTCCTGTACTGCCAAACCAAAGGCAGATTTAATAATGCCAGCAGACTTAATAATACCAATTACACCTGCAGCAGCAATACCACCTATACCAATATGTCTTGCATAATTGCTGAATATTTGCTCTGCAGTCATTCCTCCTACATTAGCAAACTCAGTTCCCATAATTGCAACTGTGCTGTCTCCAAAAATTAGAGAAAGGGCTGGTATAATAACAAACCAAACCAAGAACGATCCACAGCAAATTATAAACGCATATTTAAGACCAATAATATATCCTAATCCTAAAACAGCTGCACCTGTGTTTAGTTTAACAACAAATTTTGCCTTATCCGCTATAGCTTCTCCAAAAGGTAGTACTCTGCTGGAGAAAGTATCACTCCACCAGCCAAAAGTAGAAACTATAAAATCATACAAACCACCAATAAGTCCACTTACAAGCAATGCCTTTGCTCCATTTCCACCAGTCTCTCCACTTACAAGAACCTGAGTTGTAGCTGTAGCCTCTGGGAAAGGATATTTGCCATGCATATCGCTCACAAAATATTTTCTGAAAGGAATCAGGAACAAAATTCCCAGAATACCTCCCAAAAGCGAACTCATGAACACCTTAACAAAATCTACTGTAAGTTCAGGATATTTGTCCTGAAGAATATAAAGAGCCGGAAGTGTAAAAATTGCACCGGCAACAATAGCACCAGAGCAAGAACCAATAGATTGGATAATTACATTCTCACCCAAAGAATTCTTTCTCTTTAATGCTCCCGACAAACCAACAGCTATAATTGCAATTGGGATGGCAGCCTCAAATACCTGACCAACCTTTAGTCCAAGATATGCAGCTGCAGCCGAAAAAATAATTGTCATTACAAGTCCAATTGTAACACTCCACAAGTTTACTTCTGGATAAACTTTCTTTGGAGAAAGAATTGGCTCATATTTCTCACCAGGTTTAAGTTCTCTGGTAGCATTCTCGGGCAGACCCGATGTTTTGATATTTGTTTCCTCCATAATTATATAATTTAAGGTTCAAAGATATTACAATAATTAGAAAATCTCTAAATTAAATTGTTACCATTTAAAAACTGCCACATATCATTTATCTGATTTTGTAATAGAGATATGCACCATTTAGTTATATTTGCAAAAATCGCATATATATGAAAGAGCCCATAATAAACACTCACAACAAACAGGAGTATCCTCCTATGCATACAGCGGAGTGTGACACATCCTCTATTATGATATATGTAACAGAGGATAATCAGGTTTCTCTTGATGTTAAGTTGGAGAATGATACCGTATGGCTTTCACAAAGCCAGATGGCAGTGTTGTTTGATACTGATAGGACATCTATTTTGCGTCATATAAAAAATATCTATAAGATAGGTGAGTTGGAAGAAAATTCAACCTGTGCAAAAAATGCACAAGTTAGAATTGAGGGAGCTCGTAAGGTCACACGTGAAATCCCTTTTTATAACCTTGATATGATAATATCGGTTGGTTATAGGGTTAACTCCATTCGTGGTACACAATTCCGTATATGGGCAAACAGAATCCTAAAAGAGTATCTCATTAAAGGCTATACCATTAATGACAAAATAAAACTGGAACATTACAACCAGCTCAAGGATGTTGTCCGTCTGCTTGCGCACACGATACATTCGCAAGAACAACTAGACGGAGAGCAGTCAAAAGAACTGTTTTCTGTAATAAACGATTATGTTTATGCACTTGACACTCTCGATAGTTATGACTATCAACAGATTGAAATAAAGGATACCACAAAGGAGGAGCGCTTTCGTGCAACATACGAAAACGCATTGCAGACAACACACTGGTGGCATTAACCTTAATGATAGCAGAAAGCCGCACAGAAGAAAAAGAGATAATGGTAAACTTAGTAGTAAACCTTATTAACCAACAAAACCAATGACAACAGAAACACCTATTTTAAACGAACACAACAAACAGGAATATCCTCCAATGCATACAGCGGAGCATATTTTGAATGCCACTATGGTAAAAATGTTTGGATGTCCAAGATCAAAAAATGCCCACATCGAGAGAAAGAAGAGCAAATGTGACTATATGCTGGCAAATGAACCTTCCGCAGAACAGGTTTGTGCAATAGAAAATAAGGTAAATGAGATTATCGGGAAGAATATGCCAGTTACTGTTGAGTACATGACAAAACAAGAGGCTGCAGCCATAGTGGATTTGAGCAAACTGCCAGAGAATGCAACCGATACGTTAAGGATTGTTAGAGTTGGGGATTATGATGCTTGTGCATGTGCTGGAACTCATGTAGAGAATACCAGCGAAATTGGCAAATTCAAAATTATAAGTGCTAGTTTTACCCCAGGAGCAGAGCCACAAGAGCCAGGATGCTGGAGAGTAAGATTCAAATTAGAGCAGTAAAGATCTGTTTGGCTGAGCTATGCCAAAAACATAATTTCCAATAATATCAAGCTCCTCTACCAAATCATCACCTAAAAACCCCTTTAGATCAGATGGTTTTATCAGGAGCTTGTATTGTCTTGTATACTCAGCCGACAATGGAGCATAACTCCAATGCCACTTTTCCTCATTATAGCCCCTATTTCTGCCATTTGGAGACTTTGCTGTATAAGGCTGATAAAACCCATATTTATGAGCATTTTCACACAGCCACTTATAGGTTTTCTTTCCCCTCTCACTATTCCAGAACTCCAGTTTAGGAGAATTGAAATCAAGTTCTGTACCCCAATGATGTCTGGATGTACCACACATTGAGTTATATTTAAGAATCTCCAATGCTCTTTGCTTTTTGTCTGCCGTTTTACTGGCTTTCCACTTTTGCTCCCAAATATATCTTTGTACCCAAAAATTTCTTGAGGCCGATGTTATAACCAGATGTACACCATCCTGTCTTGCAGCCTCATACATTTTTTTAAAAGCCTCGTAAGTTTCTTTTTTAATATAGTTGTTCGGTTTACGCAACACTGTATGCTCAGAAGATATCAGCACAAATGTTGAATCCTGTTCATAATGGGTTTTGCCCAATAAGAACTCTTTGGATACACAAGTGTTTTGCATATTAGCAGATGCAGAATCCAAAGATTCCTGTGGTAGGAATCCCATAAGAAGAGCAAACAAAAATACCAATAGTTTCATTTAAATTTATAACTTAGCAAAAGCGTTCCAAAGATAGCATATTTATAAAACTCAACACTATGGCAACAGTAAAAAAAGCATTGAAATATATTAGTATTACAATAGTTGGACTTATCCTAACCTTTATATTGTTTTTGGTAGGATTAAAACTTTTTTTACCTGACAATTACATTCCCAATCTTGTAAAGGGATATGCAAACGAGAACTTGGATGCCAATGTAAATATAGAGAAGATAGACCTTTCTGTGTTTAAACATTTTCCATACATAGCCATAGAGTTGGATAACGGATACATTGTCTCCAACAAGACTCATAGCCAGACTGACTCCCTTCTTACATTTAAAAACTTTGCATTGCTGTTTAATCCTTTGCAAATAATTAGAGGTAATATTGACATTAGTCGTATCCTGCTTAAATCTCCAAAGATTTTTGCTTCCATAAACACAGACAATGCTGCCAACTGGGACATAATAAAACAGACAGATACTACCAATACACAAGAGATAGGAAATGAAGCAGACAGCACATCATCATTGAATCTGGATATAAACATAAAACACATAACAATTAAAGATAGAGGCATTATAGTTTACAGGAGCATGCCAGACTCCCTTATGACAATGCTTGCTCTAAATTCTGTAACAATCAAAGGCAATTTTTCCAACAAATTTGAAAACCTAAAGCTGTATAATGCCAACTTCTCCAAAGTTACAGCAATGGCTGTGCATAAGAATTCCAGCGCAAGGTTTACAATAGATACACTTAATATTGGTTCCAATCAGGAACTTGTATTTGATATTGTTGCCCATACCAGAACAAATGTACGTATGGCGCAAGCCCCTTTGGCCAAAAATGTACCATTCGACATAACAGGACAAATAAGATTCAATAAAGAGATAAAGAATCAGATAACTTTTAAAGATTTTAAAGTATCTGCTGCCAAAATTCCAATTACCATAAACGGCAATCTGGCATTCACATCAGACAGCATCTATACAAACAATCTTTCTGCCAATATAGAAGAGTTCCCATTCAAGGATTTCTTAAGCTATATACCAAAAAAAGTTTTCCAAAATATAGACAAGGTTAAAACTTCTGCCAAACTTAGTATGAAATCATTTATAAGAGGAAGTTATAACATAAAAACTGGTGCCTTGCCAAATATTGATTTAAGTATAAAGATACCAAACAGCAATATTAGAATTGAGGGCAGCAAACTTGGAATAAAGGATATGGCTGCCAATCTAAATTATTACTATAGACACACTACACCAGATTCCAACAGACTTGAGATAAAGAAGTTGCTTATGGATGGTGACGGTATTAGATTTAACTGTACAGGATACGCAAATAACATAGCTACAGATCCATATATAAATATCCAGCTTAACTCATTTATAAGCCTGGATACCTTAGCAAATATTCTTCCAAACAACACTGGAATTATTGCCCACGGAGAGATGGTTGCCAATGCCAACATTAAAGGCAAAAGAAGTCATATTAACTTGTATAACCTAAAGAATGCAAACATTAATGGAGAATTGATGGCAGACAATATTCTTGTTAAAATACCCAACCAGAATATTTTTTGCTCAATACTAAACTCAAAATGCACCGTAAGTTCCAAAGAATCTGGGATAGTGTTTACTGTTGACTCCATAAACGCAAACATTGCCGATTCTCTAGTTCTATTAGGAAAAGAGATAATGGTTAAGGGGAATAACCTTACAACAAAAGATAACAAAAGTAAAGGAAGTGTTATTCATCCATTTAGTGGAGATGCACAAGCCTCATATATTAAAATCAACAGTATAGCAGACTCACTTAAGGTAAATGTAAGGGAACTTAAAGGCTCATTCAAGCTGCTTCCACTTAATGGAGATTACTCTTTGGCACATCTTAAAGGAGGATATAGCAGTAAACTAATTTTCATTAAACAAGATGTAAATATCCTAACCATTACAAACAGTCACATAAATATAGATGCTTTGCAGAACACAACCCAAAGGAAGCAAAGAGCCAATTATTTTGGCAAGAAACTGAACTTGGAAGATGACTTTACCCAACAGGATTACAGTTTTAGGCTCACCAATAAAGGTATACTGGACCTGTTGAATGGATGGAGCACATCTGGAACAATAAAGGCTGAAAGAATTAGAACTGCAACACCATTTTTACCTTTAAGAAACAGTATAAGTGGTGCAGATATTCAATTTAATTTACAGAGAATCAAGATTAATTCCGCCAAGTTTACATTGGGACGCTCAAAATTTACAGCAGATGGAAGTTTGTCGGGAATAAAAAATGCACTTACAAGAGGTGGCAAACTTAAAGCAACCTTAAACATAAATGCAGATACCCTTAATTTCAATGAAATATTAAGGGCACTTGCTTCGGCCGACGAATATGCATCAAAGAGTGACAAATACAAAGATAGCTTAAGAGAAGTATCCAATGAAGAACAGATGCTGGATATAATAGCACAAAAAGAGGATTCCACACAACAGATACCACTGGTTATAGTACCAAAAAATATAGAAGCCAACTTTAACTTAAATATAAAGCATGGTTTATATGCTTCTCTTATACTTAATGGAGCATCTGGAGCAATTAAATCTATGGACAGGAAACTGCACATTCAAGATTTTAGTGCCAAAACAACTGCGGGAGAGATAAACATAAACGCATTTTATGCTACACCTTCCAAGAAAGACTTGGCTGCCGGTTTTGACATTTCACTTAAAGACATAAACATTGGAAGTTTTATTAAACTTGTTCCTAATATTGACACCATTCTCCCAATGCTCAAATCTTTTGAAGGAATAATAAACAGTAGAATTGCCGCTACAACCCAGATAGACACCAACATGAACATAATATTCTCTTCATTAAAGGGTGTTGCAAGAATTAAGGGCGATAGCCTCATTCTAATGGATAGCGAAACATTTGCCCAAATTGCAAAGACATTAAAGTTTAAAAATAGAGAAAAGAACCTTGTTGACAGCATTTGCGTTGAACTTCTTATGGATGGCAATAATATTGAGGTATTCCCATTCATGGCAAATATGGACAGGTATAAAATTGCCATAAGCGGATCCCAAAACATTGATATGAACTTTAAATATCATTTCTCTGTAATAAAGTCCCCTATTCCAATTAGATTTGGAGTAAATGTTTTTGGTAATTTGGATAATTTTGATTTTAAAATAGGTAAGGCTCTTTACAAGAATACAAATTTACCTGTTTACACTCATGTGATTGACAGTACAACTATTAATCTAAGGAATTATATCAACAACATTTTGCATAAAGGTGTAGATGCTGCCCTACAAAAGGGTGCATACACAAAACGGATAAAAGACCTAGTATCAAAAGAGACCATTAACATCAACAACATTCAGGCATTATCTGAGGAAGAGGTTAAAGAACTTAATAAATAGTAGATTTTGTTATAAGATTGTACCCTTCCCAGTTATTGAATTAATGAATATCAAAATACCCTATTGCATATATGTCATCAGTAGAAATTACCCTCGGAAATATTTTCCGAGGGTAATTTTATTATCAGTCAATCTTAAAAGCTTATACCTGCTAAAAGTCCAATACTATTAGTTCCATAATTAACACCAGCTATACATTTGTAATAAAATCTGATATTAACTGCCGTTTTCTTTTCCTCTTTCAAGTAAATACGCATACCTATCTGTGGTGAACACATAAACTTGGCCGAAGCATTATCTCTTACTGTATGAGGCTCTATTATAGATGCTCCTATATCAAACACTCCTATAAAAGCAATATGACTGTTATTTGTAGGAATATATCCTCTTAAATCTCCATATAGGCCATATACATTTTCTTTCGTAACTTGTGATGGTCCACCCACAGGATAACCTTCTACAATCTTGTCCCATGAAACTCCTGCACCTAATCCAAAATGCTTGCTAAAATTATGTGTATATGTAAATGATATTACTGGATTGATATTGGAACCTATTTTAGGTGAAGAATGCTTTGGATATCCAGTACCAAATCCTCCCATTAACTCAAAATTAGCCCCAATCTCCCTATCTTGTTGAGCATAACATACACTACTGATAGTCAACCCTAAAACAATAAGAAACACAAACTTTTTCATAGCAATGATATTTAATGTTAAAAATTCTAGTTAAAGTTATACATAATCATTTTATTATCAATATGATTGGATAGAATAAGAGCAGACAATAAACTAATAATTTTATTTACCCTCTTCTATATTGTATTATTTTGTAAATATTCTTTGGCCTCTGTCCGGTACTTTAATGTTTTGGTATTTTCTATCTT
>JAFYMJ010000303.1 GCA_017556665.1 Bacteroidales bacterium | reverse complement strand
TTTATATAGGTATTTGTCGAAACTAAATTTTTGGCTTTGTGGTACAAATAGTTGATTTAAATAGCCTTTAGCGTCTGTTATTGTAAGTAAGCCTTTAAATGGTTTTACATCATAACCATAGTAACCCAACTCTTTGGCTGCTTGGACAAAGAATGGAGCGGTAGTTCCACCCTCTGCAAAGTAATCAGGGCCACTTGTCTTTACAAGAAAATCGAACATCTCTTTGTCTGTGGCAGTTTTAGGATTAGGTACGATATCTGTTTTGTAGCCCCATTGCCAGAATGCAAATGGGAACTCCAATACGCAATAATCATATACTGCACTCATAGGTATTTTGTATGTAAGTTTCTCTTTTTTAGACAGTTCCTCAAAGAGTGGAGTTATTTTCTCTCTTCTTTTCAAGAACTCTACCTGAAATTCTTTAAGGATTTGACGGTCTTTTTCTGTTCCAACAAATTCTGCTAAAAAAGGTTCATGTCTACCATCTTCTTGTCCTTTACATAATGGACCTACATATGGTACGGTAATGTCTATGTCGTTAGGATAGTATGTAGTGTAGAACATTGCAGTTTGTCCACCTTTGCTTATGCCTGTAGCTATCCATTTCCCATCATAGATCTTTTTGAAGAGTTGGTTTACTCTATGAAGGTCGGCTGCCTCATTTTTTGCAGTCATATAATCCCAGTTAAGGTTTTCATCGGTGATCTCCTTATTATCTTGCATAAAAGGGATTGACTCTTGAAAATAGCGGTGTTCCACCTCTATCATATTGGTTTTAAATATTGTAGAGAGCTCGTTATTGTATTTTGGATTAGCTCCTCTAGAATTATAACCCTCTGTTACTAAAACAGTTGGCCTATCATATCCGCAGTGAAAGATTACTACCTTTTGTTTAAAAGTACCTATAGAGGGATTTGTATGGTCTATTGGTTGTTCTATGAAGAGCTGGTACTTCTCGCTATAGAGATTTTTAAGATTACCTGCAGGTTCGAGTGCTTTAATATTGCTAATAGAGAAACCGCATTCAGCAGCTGCTGCCTCAATTTTTTGTAATAGCTGTGCATAGGTTGGTGTAGCAAGGATTAATAATATCGCTACAACCAGAAATCTTTTTATAGTTTTCATCTTATTTTAGGATATTGAATTTATTAACTGTTTTAGCTCTTATTACAAAGGTAAGCAAAGGGATTTTAATCTCAATAATGATATCCTCTTATTTATGTATTTTGTAAAAATAATTTACGTAATACGTTAAAATATTATACACATTTTTGTCTGTCTTGGATATATTTTTTACATTTGTACATTGATAAAAATTTTAAATAAAGTCTGTTTTTTATGAATGTAAAGGGCAATATTTTAGTTGTGGAGCCTAATAATGGACTCCTTACAACCCTTGATATTTTGCTAAAAAAGCATTTCTCTAAAGTAATTTCTGTTTCAAAATCTGATGATATGTACACCTTTTTGAATAATGAAGAGGTGGATGTGTTGATTCTGGATTTAAGTATTACAACTGAGGGGAAAGATAAAGTTGATCTTGTTAGCAAGTTGGTTTCGTTGTATCCAAATACGGAATTGGTGCTACTTGCAACTTTTGCTCAAGTTGACACAGCTCTTGTTGGAATTAGAGCTGGGGCATTTGATTTTATCCCTAAGCCTTGGAATAATGAAAAACTTATAATCTCTATTAAGAATGCTATTAATATTAAACATCATAAAAAGGCGGCTAATAGAGTACAACTTTTGAGAGAAGGTTTACAAGAAGGGGGCAATTATTTCTGGGGGGTTAGTGCTGCTATGAAAAAAATGTATAATAATGTGCATAAAGTGGCGTTTTCTCAATCTCCAATATTGATTACTGGTGAGTGTGGATGTGGAAAAGAGTTGCTTGCAAAGGAGATTCACTTCATTTCTCAGTTTAATAAAGCCTTTTTTATAACAATGGATGCTAATTCTCTCTCTGATGAACTGTTTATGCTAAAACTTCTGGGCAAGGTAGAGATGATTGATGGGCAGGTTGAGGAGGCTGTTGGTAAGTTGGAACTGGCGCAAGATGGAACACTCTTTATTAATAATGTAGAGAGGCTATCTGCCGATAATCAAAAACTTTTACTCAATATTGTTAAAACAAACACATACAATAAAATAAATAGTGCTACCTCAAGTAATACATCTGTAAGACTTTTATTCGGATCTCAGGATGATTTGGAGAAGAGAGTGTTGAGGGGCGAGTTTAATGAGGAACTTTTTAATAGGATAAATGATATTCAGATAGCTATTCCTTCTTTAAGGGAGAGAAGAGAGGATATCCTTACCTTGGCATCTATCTTTTTAGAGAAATATTGTAGAAAATATGGTAAGACTATTAAATGTTTTACT